>JAWLFD010000185.1:0-4877 GCA_041685745.1 Wenzhouxiangella sp. | reverse complement strand
CGGAAACTCCGAACGAATCGGGCCCAGCGCCTGGTCGATCCGCTCCAGGGCCTGTTCCTCGCGCCCCAGCATCAGCTCGATCTGGGCCAGCTCCACCAGGGCGCCCAGGTAGACCGGACGCGGCCCGGCCGATTCGCTCAACGCCACTGCCGAGGCAATTTGGGCGCGCGCCGGCTCCAGCTCACCCACGGCCCGGTACGCCGAGCCAATCGTGTACTGGATATCGGCCAGGACCTCGGGCTGTTGTGCCAGTTCGACCTCCGCGCGCTCGGCCCCCTGGCCCAGCAGTCGCTGCAGCAGGTCCGTGTCGAACCCTTCGGCCCAGACCGGGTCGACCGAACGGAAGAGGTTCTGGACAAACCGGGCCGACTGCTCGGCCCGCTCGGCCTGGATCTGCGCCCGGTCGCGCTCGGCCTGGGCCTGGGTGAGCCCCCAGGTGGCGAGCGCCAGCCCGGCCAGCAGGGCGACGAAGACCGCCGCGCCGGCGGCCACCGGCAGCCGGTTCCGGCTGAAGAACTTGCGCCAGCGATACCTCAAGGTGGGCGGAACAGCCTCGACCGGACGGTTGTCCAGGTGGCGCGCGACCTCGTCGGCCAGGGCGGCGGCCGAGGCGTAGCGGCGCTCGCGGTTCGGGGAGATGGCTTGGGCAACGATCCAGCGCAGCTCCTCGGGCAACTGCCTCGCCGCCGCGATTGCCTGGGCCGAGAATTCGGCCTGCCCGGCCGCCGGCGGCTGGACCGCGCGCGTTTCCAGCACCGCGCAGAACGACGTCAGGGCGTCTCCGGAACTGTCGGCCAGCGGCCGCTGCCCGGTGAGCAGCTCGAACAGCAGAATGCCCAGGGCGTAGACGTCGGTCCGGGTATCCAGGCTGGTCGGATCGCCGGCCAGCTGCTCCGGGCTCATGTAGGCCCGGGTACCGGCCCGATCGGTGCGAACGACGCGGGTTTCCGACTCGTCGAGCAGGGTGGTGGCGACGCCGAAGTCGATCAGCTTGGGCAATGCCTGCCCGTCGACTTCGCTGACCAGGATGTTGGCCGGCTTGAGATCGCGGTGCAGGATGCCGCGCTGATGAGCGTGCTGCACGCCCTGACAAACCCGCAAGAACAAATTCAGGCGATCGGCCATGTCCAGCGCGTGGGCGCTGCAGTAGGCCAGGATGGGCTCGCCGCGAACCCACTCCATGGCAAACCAGGGCCGGCCCTGGTCGGTCTGGCCGGCGTCCAGGACCTGGGCGATGTAGGGATGGTGGAGGCGCGCGAGCAGCGCGCATTCGACCTCGAACAGGGTGCTGCCCACCGACTGGGCGTGCTCGGCCCGGATCAGCTTGATCGCGACCTGGCGCGCCACCGGTTCGGTCTGCTCGGCCAGATAAACCTCGCCCATCCCGCCCGCGCCGAGCAGACGCTGCAGCCGATAGGGGCCGATGCGGGCCGGAACGTCCCGGTCGGCAACCCCACCGGCCTCGCCCTGTCCGTCCACCAGGGTGCGATCGTCGTCCGGGTCGATGTCCCTTGGTGCATTCACGCCCCGAATTATAGGTCGCCGGCGTTAAGGAAAAGCGCGTCGCTATACTGTCGCTTCCGACTTCAAGCCGAGCGATCGCACATGAAAAACTTCGTCGAGTTGCTGGCCGCCTGGGCGCTGTTCCACGAAAGTGCCGACGAGGGCTGGAAGGCTGCGGTCGCGCGCGGACGCGAGCAGACGCCGGGCGCGATGAACGAGGGTCCGGAGGCGTTCGTGGAGGGCCTGGCCGCGCTGGTGGACGAGGAAAAAGAGCGTCTCAAGCAGCGCCTGGCCGACGGGTCGACAACACCCGATGGCGACAGCCCGATCGATCTGGCCGAACAGGTCGAGCGGCTGGGCTTCGAGATCGCCGAACTGCGCGGCCGCATGGAGTCCCTGCAGGCGTCCATCGATGGCATCGCCGACCGCCTTCAGCGCTGAGGTTGCAGCAGGTCGCGGCCGGCGCATCGCCGTCCGGGCCGCCGGCAGCCTGCTCGGGGCGGTCTGGCGCTGCCGTTTCGGATGGGTCGGCGGGCAACGCCGGCGTGAAATCCTGGCCGAGCAGGCGCGCGTTTTCTGCGAGCGCATGGGGTCGTCTTTCATCAAGCTTGGCCAGCTGGCCTCGGTGCGGCCGGACGTGTTCGCCCCGGAGACGATCTTCGAACTGGAGCGGCTGCAGGATCGCGTGGCGCCGGTGCCGACTGCGCGCATTCGGGCCGCGATCGCCCGCGAGCTGGGCGCCGACGCCGACAGCGTGTTCGCCGATTTCGAAGACCAGCCGCTGGCCGCTGCCTCGGTGGCCCAGGTGCATCGGGCCCGCCTGCGCCGGGCCTACCGCCCGGTCAGCGGGCCCGTGTTGCCGGCCGGCACCCGGGTGGCCGTCAAGGTGCTCAGGCCCGGCATCGAGGCCGAAATCGCCGCCGATCTGGCGCTCGGGCGGCGCTGGGCGGCGCGGCTGAACCGCTTTGGGCGGCTGGCGCGCTGGCGCCCGGTCGAGCTGCTCGAGGAGTTTGCCGGGATGCTGGCGCGCGAGCTCGACCTGCGCAACGAAGGACGCATCGCCGATCGCTTCGCGCGCGACTTTCAAGACGATCCGCTGGTGCGGGTGCCGAAAGTGGTCTGGCGCCACAGCACCCGTCGGGTCCTGGTCAGCGAACACGTCGAGGGCTGGCGCCTCAACGAACTGGGTCCGGCCGAGCGGGCCGGCATCGACGCGCGCGCGCTGGCCGTCCACGGTGCCGACGTATTCATGCGCCAGGTGCTGGTGCTGGGCTATTTCCACGCCGACCTGCACCCGGCCAACCTGTTCGTCACCCCGCAGGGACAGCTGTGTTTTCTGGATTTCGGCATTGTCGGCACGACCACCCACGCACAACGCGGGGCGATCGCCCAGGTGCTGGCCGGACTGGTCTACGGCGATTCCGCGCGGGCCCTGCGGTATTCACGCGCGCTCGGCCTGGACATCCCGGACAGCCAGGTCGAGCCGGTGCGCAGGCACATCGAGCGATTGGTCCATGACCACCTGCTGGTGCCGGACACCGCCGACGTGCGCGGCTTTGCGCTGGCCTTCCTGTCCATGCTGGCCGACTACCGGATTCGAATTCCCGCCGGCTACGGGCTGTTGATCAAGGCGCTGGTGACGGTCGAGGGGGTGTCTCACGCGATCTATCCCGACCTGGACCTGATGACGGCCGCTCGGCCGTTTGCCACCCGCTTGATCGCCGAGCAGTTGATGCGCCCGGAGCGGCTGCGCCGGCGCCTGGCCGCGGCGCGAACCGCCGCGCTGGAAGAACTGCTGGCGTGAGCTGGATCAGGCCCCGATCATGGGCGGGAAGAGCGCCAGCATCGCCTCGGCAAGGCTCCAGCCGATCAGGGCGCCGACCAGCACGTCGCTGGGGTAGTGCAGCCCGAGCAGCGGCCGGGACAGGGCGACGAGTCCGGCGAACGCGAACAGCGCCGGCGCCAGGGCCGGGAACCAGGCCGAGCCCATGACCGCGAAGAATACCGCGTGCAGGGTATGCCCGGACGGGAAGCTGTAGCGATCCAGCGGGGCACTCTGGCAATGGATGTCGGAGTGAGAGATGTAGGGCCGCTCACGCACCAGGACCGCCTTCAATCCCTTGTACAAGGCGAGCCCGACCAGGGCACCCACCGCCATCACCATGGCGGCTTCCAGCCCGGTTCGTCCGGCAACAGCCGGCAAGGCGAGCAGGAAGGCGTACCAGATCGGACCATTGCCCAATCGGCTGATGGCCTGGAAGGGATAGCGCACCGCCGGCCAGCGGCTGGCGCGATGGATCACGGCGCACAAGCGGTATTCAAGCCCGTCGATGGTCGCGAAGGTTCTGACTGGTTCGGCCATGCGCTCTTTCCCGCTCGGTATGATCCTCATCCTGCTCGGCAGATTGCCGGACCAAGACAACCGCCCGATGGCAAAACGATAACAGTTTGGTGACGCTGCAGGTCCTTTCTGTCACCAGTTCTTGACCCGCCGGTCACCGCCGCGTCATGCAGGCCGCCCAGTATGCTCGGGTATGAGAATCCTGCTGATCAGCGATGCCTGGCAGCCCCAGGTCAACGGTGTGGTTCGCACCCTGGAACACACCCGGGTCGAACTGGCCGCAATGGGGCATGAGGTCATGGTTGTTGGACCCGATCGGTTCCGTTGCGTTCCCCTGCCCGGTTACCGCGAGATTCCGCTCGCGCTGCGGCCGGCCCCGCGGCTCGCCGGCTTGATCGAATCCTATGGCCCGGACTGCATCCACCTGGCGACCGAGGGACCGCTGGGGATGGCCGCGCGGCGCTGGTGCCTGCGCCACGATGTTCCGTTCACGACCTCCTGCCACACCCGCTTTCCGGAATATCTGAGGCTGCGCGCTCCGGTACCGACCGGCTGGACCTACCGCTGGTTGAGACGCTTCCATGCCGCGGCGACCAGAACGCTGGTGCGCAGCCGCTCCCAGCAAAAGCTGCTCGCGGGCCACGGGTTTGCCAACCTCGGGATCTGGCCCGGCGGCGTGGATACGCATCTATTCCGGCCCCGCCGCGAACGGGTCCTGGATCTTCCGCGCCCGGTTGCGCTGTACGCCGGCCGCGTGGCGCCGGAAAAGTCCCTGGAAGAGTTTCTGTCGGTCGACTTTCCCGGCAGCAAGGTCATCATCGGTGACGGCCCGGCACGGGCCGGACTGCAGAAGCGCTTCCCGCAAGCGCATTTTCTGGGCTACCAGTACGGCGAGGCGCTGGCCCGGCGAATCGCTTCCAGCGACGTGTTCGTATTTCCCAGCCGGACCGACACCCTGGGTCTGGTGATGCTGGAGGCGATGGCCTGTGGCGTGCCGGTAGCCGCCTTTCCGGTGCCCGGACCGGTCGACGTG
>JAWLFD010000184.1:0-4928 GCA_041685745.1 Wenzhouxiangella sp. | reverse complement strand
GGTGGTGCGCTCTTCTTCAACGCGCTTGACGATGACGCGATCATGCAAAGGACGCAAATTCATGGGTGTTTTCTCCCTTACGACTGTATCGATTGAAATCAACGGTTGATGCAAACATCGCCGCCGGCCCTGGGGCCGCATTCGGCGATACCTCGGTTTTTGGGGCAGAGGCTGCGTGGGCCGGAATGTCGCCGACGATTCCGGCTGCCGGACCTCTGCCGTCACGAGGAGCCAAATGGAGCCCCGGTGGAGGCATTTCAAGAGCAATGCAAATATCGTTGTCGGATCGGCCGGTGGCCGCGCGTGCATTCCTTGCCAATTTCGAGCAGGTAAACTACGCCGCTATCCTCAAGCAAGGTGATTTTTGCCCATGCCCTCCTGCCGACTGTTGCTGGCGATGACGACCTGCGCTGATGCCGACGCCGCGGAACGACTGGCCCGAGCGCTGGTCGAAGCTCGCCTGGCCGCCTGTGTCAGCATCGGTGCGCCGCTCCGGTCGGTGTATCCGTGGCAGGGCCGGATCGAAGTCGAACAGGAGGTTGCCCTGACGATCAAGACCGCACCTGCCCGGATCGAGGCGCTCAAGCGGTTCATCGCCGAGCACCATGATTATGACGTGCCCGAATTGCTGATCAGTCCGGTGACCGATGGGTCGGAGGCGTACCTGCAGTGGGCCGAACAATGGATGACCAATGACTGAGAGATTCTTTGCCCTGACGAGCGGGTTGCTGGCCGTCTTCGCCCTGCTGGGATCGCCGACCGCTGCCGCCCAGATCAATCCGGACGACCTGTTGCCGGTGGAAGAAGCCTTTGCCCTTGAGGCCGTGGTGGTCGGCGACGAGGTGGAGCTTTCATGGGAGATTGCCGAGGGCTATTACCTCTATCGCCACGCATTCCGGGTCGACGGGGTCGAGGACGACGTGGTTCCCGGCGAACTGGAAATCCCGCGCGGCGAACTGACCACCGATGAATTCTTCGGCGAGACCGAGACCTATCGTGGCCGGGTGAGCATGCGTGTGCCGCTGGTGACGGTACCCGAGGACGGGGGCATCGAGTTGATGGTGCGCTCGCAGGGTTGCGCCGATCTGGGCCTGTGCTATCCGCCCAGCCGCGAGCGGGTCAGCCTGCAGATGGCGCCGGCCTCGCCAGCGGCAGAGGCACCGGCTTCCGGCTTGTCGGACCTGCTCAGCCGCCCGCGGCGTTCGTCGAGCGGACTGGCTGGATCAAGCGAGGCGCTGCCCGCCGAGGAGGCCTTTGCGATCGAGGCCATTGCCAGCGGCCCCGGCAGCCTGCTGGTGCGGGCGACGGCGCAACCGGGTTACTACCTGTATCGCGACCAGTTCGCGTTTCGTCTCGAGGGTGGTACGGCGACGATTGCCCGCACCGAACTTCCGCCGGGCCAGATGATCGTCGATGAATCCTTCGGCGAAACCGAGGTGTACTACGGCGAAGTCGAGATTGCGCTGCATCTGGCGCGGCCGGCCGGAGCGGCCGAAGCGCTCCGTCTCCAGGTCGACTACCAGGGCTGCCTCGAGGGCAGTATCTGCTACCCGCCGATGGAGACCGAACTGACGGTGGACCTGCCGGTTGCCGAGACGCCCATCCGGCAGGAGCAGGATGGGCCTCCGGTCGGCGGGGCATCGGTCCCGGCCGGAGAACAGGATCGCCTGGCTGCCGCCCTGGCGGGTACGCCGGTGCTGGCCCTGTTGCTGTTCCTGGTGGCCGGGCTGCTGCTGGCGTTCACGCCGTGCGTGTTCCCCATGGTTCCGATCCTCTCGGGGCTGATTGCCGGAGAGGGCGACCGCCTGACCACGGCGAAAGCGTTTCGACTGTCGCTGGTCTACGTGCTCTCCATGGCGCTGGTCTACACGGCATTTGGTGTGGTGGCCGGCATGTTCGGGCAGAATCTACAGGCGCTGTTCCAGCATCCGTTGGTGTTGAGCAGTTTTGCCTTCCTCTTCGTGCTGCTTTCGCTGGCCATGTTCGGTTTCTACGAACTGCAGCTGCCGGCCTCGGTGCAGACGCGTCTGAACGAACTGTCGAATCGCGCCGAGGGCGGCACCCTGATCGGCGCAGCCATCATGGGCGCTCTTTCGGCCCTGGTGGTCGGGCCCTGCGTGGCTCCGGCGTTGATGGGCGCGCTCATCTACATCGGCCAGACCGGCGACGCCGTGCTGGGCGGGGCGGCGTTGTTTGCCATGGCCATGGGAATGGGGATTCCGCTGATTGTCTGGGGGACGTCGGCCGGCAAGCTGCTGCCGCGCGCCGGCGCCTGGATGAACGCGGTCAAGGCGGTGTTCGGGGTCGGCCTGCTGGCGCTCGCGATCTGGATGCTCGAGCGCGTGGTGCCGCCGGCGGTCACCATGCTGATGTGGGGTGCGCTGGCCGTGGCCAGTGCCGTGTACCTTGGCGCGCTGACTCGTCTGCCGCCGGATGTCGCCGGCTGGCGCAAGCTGTGGCAAGCCATTGGCGTGATCGCGCTGCTGTTCGGCGGCGCGCAGATCATCGGTGCTCTGTCGGGAGGCGATGACTGGATGCGACCGCTCGGTCATCTGCGCGGCGGCGGCGCGGCGGCGCCTGTCCAGACCGCGTCGTTCCGCGAAGTCGAGACGCTGAATGCGCTGGAGACGGCGATCGCCAGTGCGCCGGGAGCGGTCTTCCTGAGCTTTACCGCCGAATGGTGCGTGGACTGCCGGCGCATGGAGCGACGCACGTTTCCGGATCCGGCCGTGCAGCAGCGTTTTGCCCAGATGACCATTCTGAAGGTCGACGTTACCGACTATGACGACGATGACCGCGAAATCCTGGAGCATTTTGGCCTGATCGGGCCGCCCGCCTACCTGTTCTTTGCCGGCGGACAGGAGCATTCCGGTCTGCGCACCTACGGGTTCCTTCCCCCCGACCGGCTGGCCGGGCTGCTGGACCAGGCGCGCGGCGCATGAGTCGAATGCTGTGGCTGTACATCGTCGCGGCGCTGATCGGGCTGGTGCTGGGGGGTGCGTTCGCCTGGTTGACGCGCCCGGCGCCGCCGGATCCGGGCAGTGCAGGTGCGGCGGTCGGAGATCCCCATCCCGGTTTCCGGCACGGCGGGCTGGACGGGAAATGGGTCGATGCCGACCAGTTCGGGGATCGGCTGCTGCTGGTCAATTTCTGGGCCACCTGGTGCGCGCCGTGTCGGCGCGAGATGCCCTTGTTGCAGGAAGTCAGCGACCGTCACGGCGAGGATCTGGTCGTGATCGGCCTGGCCATCGACGACCTGGAAGCCGTGCGCGATTTCGTGGCCGAGCTCGAGATTGACTATCCTGTCGCTGCCGGCAATGCCGATGTCATGGCGACCCAGCGTGCCTGGGGCAATTCGGCCGGGGCCTTGCCTTACACTGTGCTGGTGGACCGGTCCGGGGTGATTCGCTGGCAGCACCTGGGCGAGGTCACAACCGATCAACTCGCCGCGGCCCTCGAGCCGTGGCTCTAAGGGCGGCTTCGGGCAGTTCAAAGACATCTCAATGGCAAGGAACGTGCGCCATACGGTAGCGAACGTGTAGACATCGGGCGGGATTTCGGGCAGACTGAGCGGTCGTCCCGTTGTCCGGAGTCAGCGTGCCCAGTGTTCTGGTAGTCCATGGTCCGAATCTCGATCTGCTCGGACGCCGCGAGCCGGAAATCTATGGCCGGACCGGTCTCGACGAGATCAATGCCCAATTGACGCGATTCGCCCGGGACTGCGACGTTGCGCTGTCGTGTTTCCAGTCCAACGCCGAGCATGAACTGATCGAGCGCGTTCATGCGGCTGCCAGCGATGGCACGGACTGGATCATCATCAACCCCGCGGGGCTGACCCACACCTCCGTGGTCCTGAGAGACGCGCTGGCTGCCGTCGACGTGCCGTTCATCGAGGTGCACCTGAGCAATCCCGAGCGGCGCGAGCGCTTTCGTCATCATTCCTACCTGGCCGATCTGGCCGTGGGCAGAATCGCCGGGTTCGGCGCTGATTCCTACCTCCTGGCGCTGCAGGCGGTGATCAATCGCCTCGCCCCCAACCCGTTAAATTCAAAGCTCACCGGAAAGTGAGAAACCGATGGATCTGAGAAAAATCAAGAAACTGATCGAACTGCTTGAAGAGTCCCAGCTCGGCGAAATAGAGATCCACGAAGGCGAGGAGTCCGTTCGCCTCATTCGCCATTCCGGCCCGGTGGCCAATCCGCCAGCCGGACCGACGATCGCGGTGCCGTCGGTGCCGGATGTGGACGCCGCGTCACCGACTGACAGCCCGCCCGAAGAGCCGGTCTTGCCGGAAGGCGATCTGGTGCGCTCGCCCATGGTCGGAACCTTCTATTCCTCGCCCAACCCGGAGACGCCCCCGTTCGTCAAGGTGGGCAGCAAGATCGCGGTCGGCGACACCTTGTGCCTGGTCGAGGCGATGAAGATGTTCAACCAGATCGAGGCCGAACTGGCCGGTGAGGTGGTCGCCGTGCTGGTCGAGGATGGCCAACCGGTGGAGTTCGACGAACCCCTGTTCGTCATCCGCAGGTCCTAGGCGAGGCAGACATGGCGCCATTCAAGAAAATCCTGATCGCCAATCGCGGCGAGATTGCACTGCGCATTCTGAGGGCCTGCCAGGCCATGGACATCCGGACCGTGGCGGCTCACTCGACCATCGATCGAAACCTCAAGCACGTCGGCATGGCCGACGAATCGGTCTGTATCGGCCCGCCGCCGGCAGCGGAAAGCTATCTCAATGTGCCGGCCCTGATCGCGGCCATGGAGGTCACCGACGCCGAGGCGGTCCATCCCGGCTACGGATTTCTGGCCGAAAACGCCGATTTTGCCGAGCGCGTCGAGGAGTCCGGCTTCGTCTTCATCGGTCCGCGGGCCGAAACGATTCGCTTGATGGGCGACAAGGTGTCGGCGATCCATGCCATGCGCCAGGC
>JAWLFD010000183.1:0-4971 GCA_041685745.1 Wenzhouxiangella sp. | reverse complement strand
ATGGTGGCCAGCTGCGGCTCGACTTCGCGGACCAGGTAGTCGGTGATCTCGCTGTCGTCGAGAAGATCGCTGTAAAACGACAGGTACATGGCCGCCACCTGCTCGCCCACCGACAGCTCCACCACCGAATCCTCGGCCTGGTCCGGCAGCTCCGAGCGCAGCTTGTTGACCTTGGCGGCGATCTCGGTCAAGGCGTCGTTGGGATTGGCGTCGAGGCGCAGATACGCCTGGATCACCGACACCCCGGGCACCGAGGTCGAGACCAGGTAGTCGATGCCCTCGGCCTGGGCAACCTCGCGTTCCAGCGGCGTGGTGATGAAGCCCTGGACGAGGTTGGCGTCGGCACCGATGTAGGTGGTGCTGACGGTGACCACCGCGTTCTGGATTTCCGGGAACTGGCGCACGTTGAGATCGAAGATCGCGCGCAGGCCCAGCAGCAGGATGAACAGGCTGACGACGATGGCCAGCACCGGCTTGTTGATGAAGACGTCGGTAAAACGCATGGGGTTTTCGGGTCCGGTCAGGCGTTGTCCGGACGCGGGTCCGGGTCTTCGCTGGGTTGGACGGATTCGTCTTCGTCGATGCGCACCGGGGTGTCGTTCTGCAGCTTCAGCAGGCCCGAGGAGGCGACCCGGGCGCCTTCTTCCACGCCATCGAGGATGGCCACCAGGTCACCGCGTGAGGTGCCGGTGCGCACGAAGCGCTGCACCGCTTTCAGTTCCTCGCCATCCTCCTCGATCACGAACACCGAGTCACCGTAGGTCGAGGCGCGGATCGCGGTGCGCGGCAGGACCAGCACGTCTTCGGCCTCGCCGAGGTCGAGATCGGCACGGGCGAACATGCCCGGCCGCAGCAGCCCATCGGCGTTGTCGAAGGTCGCCTGCACGCGGATCGTGCGGGTCGAGGCGTCCAGGCGCGGTTCGAGCGCGGTGATCTGGCCACGAAAGGTCTGCTCGGGAAATGCGTCGACGCGGGCCTCAAGCACCGCGCCAACCTCAAGCAGCGGCAGCCGGCGCTGCGGCAGGGTAAAGTCGAAGAAGATCGGGTCCAGCGACTGCAGGCTGACGATAGGCGTGCCGGGAGAAAGAAACTGCCCCGGGTTGACCTGGCGGATGCCGAGCCGCCCGGCAAACGGTGCGCGCAGGATTTTCTGGTCGATCATGGCCTGGCGCGCCGCCACCGCGGCCCGCGCCTGGTCGGCTTCGGTGGCGGCCCGATCCAGGACCGCCTTTGAGATGGATCGCTGCTCGTACAGGCTTTGCTGTCGCTCCAGCTCCATTTCGGCCAGGCGCAGGGCCGCCTCCAGCTGCGCCAGTTCGGCTTCGTCGACGCGGGTCTCGAGCGCCAGCAAACGCTGGCCGGCTTCCACCTCCTGACCGTTGTCGAACGAAACCTCGCGCACGATCCCGCCCATCTCCAGGCTCAGCTCGGCGCCGCGGACCGGATTGAACGTTCCCACGGCTTCCGCCTGCGGCGTCCATTGCTCGGAACGGACCCGGCTTGCGGTGATGGTGACGGTTTCGGCACCCATGTTGTCGAACGCATCGGCGATCATGCGATCGACGAAGGCCTTGTAGCCGAAGATGCCGCCGAACAACACGACAACCGCGACCAGCATCAGAATCATTCGCTTGTTCATGCCAGCAACTCCCGCTCGATGCGTTCGACCGCCGCGTTCAGCGCCGCCTCATCGCCGATATCGGCCAGCGGCCGCCAGTTCATGCCGTTGAGCAGAACCTGGGCGTGCACATAGATGGTCCGGCGCGGGGCGGCGATCGCCAGCTGACTGAGCAAGCCACGCGTCTGCAGCAGGGACTGCATGCCGTGACAGACCGCCCAGGGCCCGAGCATGAGCTCCTGGGCACTCAGGACGCCGGGAGCGACTTCTCCGCGTTCGATGGCCTCCTCGACCACGCCGGTGATGGCGGCCACGACCGGCGCAAGCTCGGCGGTCAGGCGCTCGCGGCGCTCCGGCGTGGCCGTCTCCCAGACCACCTCGGTGAACACGTACTGCATCAGCTTCGAATAGGTGGGGTGGCGCCGGCTGAAATGCTCGTCGACCACGGTCAGGGCAAACATGCGATCGCGGGTACCGGCCGACCACGCCGCCACCCGGCGAAACAGCTCGCAGTGCTCGCGAAGGCGTTGCGTGGCCAGCGCCACGAGCAGGTCTTCCTTGGAAGCAAAGTGCTGATAGAGCGTGCCGGTCGCGTAATCGCAGGCTCGCGCCAGGCGCGCCATCTGCAGGGTCAACAGCCCTTCCTCGCGAATCAGCCGTCTGGCGGTCTCCAGAAAGAGTTGTTCGCGCGCTTCCAGCTCGCGCTGACGACGTTCGCGGGTTCCCATGAGCTCAGTCCTGATTGCCGATGCATATTATGAACCAAGTTCACACCATGACGTGTTGGTAAAACGTGAACTTGCCCCGCCTCGACGCGGCGCATTGGACTCTGACAGACCGATCACGCGGACGCTTTTAGGATCAGAACCGAAGCAATGAAAGGAAATTAAAGATGAAGCAGGCCCATATTTTCAACGCGCTGATCGTCGTCGGCTGCCTGGCCGTTCTGGCGCTGGTTCTCTCCTCGCCCATCGCGGCCAAGCCGGGCTGGGCGCAGCCGGACCATGGCGATCTGGCCCTGAGCGGGGAGCAGCGGGAGCAGATTGCCAACCTGCGCGGCGCCTTCCACGAAAGAATCAAGGAGCTGGACTGGTCGGTGCGCGAGGGCGGACACGATCCGGAAACCCTGCAGCGGGCGCGCGAGCTGCGCCTGGCGCTACGAGCCGAAATCCGCGACGTCCTGACCCAACAGCAGCTGGAACATATGGAATCGGCCAGCAAGCGTTGTCCGCACGGCGGCAAGCGCGGCATCCAGCCGGTCCGGCAACAGACCACGACGCTGTATCTGTAATCACCGCGGGGCCGTCGCCGGCCGGTCCCGCGGGAACTCCTGGCCGGACAGAGAGGTCTGGTAGAGTCTGACGATCTCGTTGTATCGGATCTGACAAGACACCATGCACCTGAATCTCGCCGTCGACAATCTGCACTGCGCCAGCTGCGTCCGCCGGCTGCAGTCGGCCCTGGACGACACGCCCGCCGAGGAAGTCCAGGTCGATCTGGCCGGCAAGGCGGTCGATCTGGAATGGCCCGGCGAGCGGCCGCTGCCCGATCTGCTCGATCACCTTCGCTCCGCCGGGTTTCCGGTCCACCTCGACGAAGCCGTGATCGGGATCGAGGGCATGCACTGTGCGTCCTGCGTCGGGCGCGTGGAGAAGGCGCTCAAGGCAGTGCCCGGCGTCATGGCTGCCGACGTCAACCTGGCCAGCGCAGAGGCGCGGGTCGAGTTCATCCGCGGGCAAGTCTCGGCGCCTGCCCTGGAACAGGCGGTCGAGCAGGCCGGCTACGCCGCAGAGCTGCCGGATACCACCGGGCATGACCGCGAAGATCGTCGCGAGGCCGAAGCGCGCGGTCTGAAGAAGCGCTTCTGGCTGGCGCTGGTCCTGACGGTGCCGGTGTTCGGTGTGGAAATGGGTGGGCACTTCATTCCCGCCCTGCATCACTGGTTGCACGCCTCGCTGGGCACCTTCACCGTGCACGTCGGCCTGTTCGTGCTGACCAGCATCATCCTGTTCGGGCCGGGACTGATGTTTTATCGGATCGGCATTCCGAACCTGTTGCGCGGTCATCCCGACATGAACTCGCTGGTCGCGCTGGGCACAGGGGCGGCCTGGACCTATTCCGTGGTGGCCACCTTCGCCCCCGGCCTCATGCCCGAAGGAACGGCCAACGTGTACTACGAGCCGGCCGCCGTGATCGTCACCCTGATCCTGCTCGGCCGCCTGCTCGAAGCTCGCGCCAAGGGTCGTACGGGCCAGGCGATCGAGCGTCTGCTGAGCCTCCAGGCGCGCACGGCGCGGGTGGAAAGAGACGGCAACACCTCGGAAGTCGCAATCGAGCAGGTCGAGCGCGGCGACCGGGTCCGCATCCGTCCCGGTGAAACCGTTCCCGTCGACGGCCGGGTCGTCGACGGTGATTCGCACGTCGATGAGTCGATGCTCACCGGGGAACCTGACCCGGTGCGGCGCAAAGCCGGCGACAAGGTCGTGGGCGGTACCGTCAACCAGGACGGGCTGCTGGTCATCGAGGCGACCGACCTCGGCGCCGACGCGGTGCTGGCCCAGATCGTGCGAATGGTCCAGAAAGCGCAAGGCGCGAAGCTGCCGATCCAGGCGCTGGTCGACCGGGTCACCGCCTGGTTCGTTCCCGCGGTCATGACCATCGCCGGCGTCACCGCGCTGGTCTGGCTGCTGTTCGGGCCTGAGCCGGCGCTGAGCTTTGCCCTGGTCAATGCGGTCGCCGTGCTCATCATCGCCTGCCCGTGCGCCATGGGCCTGGCCACGCCGACCTCGATCATGGTCGGCACCGGTCGTGGTGCCGAGCAGGGCATTTTGTTCCGCGGCGGCGATGCACTGCAGTTGCTCAAAAGCATTCGCGTGGTCGCGCTTGACAAGACCGGCACGCTGACCGAGGGTCGTCCGGCGCTGACCGACATTGCGCCACTCGGCAGGTGGGGCGAAGAAGAAGTCCTGGCGCTGGCGGCATCGGCCGAGCAGGACTCGGAACATCCGCTGGCCCGGGCCGTCATCGCGAGCGCGCGCGAGCGCGGAGTCGAGCTATCCCGAGCCGAGGACTTCAGGTCGGTTTCCGGCAAGGGGGTGGCCGCCACCGTGGCCGAAAAACGCGTCCATGTCGGCACCCTGGACTGGCTGGCCGAGGCTGGAGTCGCCACGGACTCCGCCGTCGAGGCCGTCGACGAGCTTTCGGGCAGGGCGCGGACACCGGTGCTGGTGGCCGTGGACGGCAAACTGGCCGGGCTGCTGGGGATCGCCGACCCGATCAAGGACAGCACGCCGCAGGCCATCCGATCGCTGCACGCGCTCGGCCTGGAGGTGGTCATGATCAGCGGCGATCGG
>JAWLFD010000182.1:0-4992 GCA_041685745.1 Wenzhouxiangella sp. | reverse complement strand
CGAGCAGGTGAGCTTCTCCGGCGACCGCATCGAGCAGGTCCAGGTGCAGGTCGAAGCCGCCGGCGGCGATCCCGAAGTCGGCGCGATGGCCTGGGCCCGGGCCCGACCCGTACTGGCCGGCCTGACGGTCGCGACCGTCGGCTTCGGCGCCTACAAGATCTTTTTCGAAGACGACGACGACGACGATCCGGAGCCGGTCAGCCCCTGACGGCGCACCGGGTTCCGGTTCATGTCCTGACCTTCGTGTTCAGATCCTGGAAAGCGGTGCCGAGGCGCCGCTTTCTTTCTTTGTGAGAGAAGCCCCTAGATGACCAGATTACGCCTGATCCAGATCATTGCCCTGACGGCCGCGGCCGTGCTGCTGACCGCCTGCGCCACCCGCGGCGGCGACAACGGCCAGACGATGAGCGAATTCCAGGCCCAGCAGGCCGAGGAGGAACGGGTCGCCGAAATCAACGAGCAGCTGCTGATGATGGCCGTCGACAGCGGCGCCGGCGACGTCTACCGGGTCGGACGGGAAGACCGCGTCCGGATCGACATTCTCGGCGTCGACGAACTCTCGCGCGAGTACCGGATCAACGGCGCCGGCGCCATCCTGATGCCGCTGGTCGGCTCGGTCCAGGTTGCCGGCATGAGCCTGGGCGAGATGGAGGCCGCCATCGCCGAGGCCCTGGCGCAGGATTTCCTGCGCAACCCGCAGGTCTCGGCCGAAGTCACCGAGTACCGCAGCCAGCAGTTCACCGTGGTCGGCGCGGTGGAAAGCCCGCGGGTCTACAACACCGCCCGCCAGACCACCCTGATCGAGGCCCTGGCCATGGCCGGCGGGATCAGCGGCGAGGCCGGCAGCCACGTCTACCTGACCGATCGGGTCAACGACCCGGAAACCGGCGTGCCCGGCACCCGGACGCTGATCATCGACATCGAAGACCTCATGCGCGAAGCCGAGCAGTTCAACCTGGTGCTCGGCAGCGACGCCATGATCAACGTCCCGCGCGGCGGCTTCTTCTGGGTCGAGGGGGCGGTCGAGCGGCCGGGCGCGTACCGCCAGCGCACCGACACCACCGTGCTCAAGGCGCTGGCCGAAGCCGGCGGCCTGACCTTCGAGGCCGACCGCGCCAGCGTGGCGGTCATGCGACGCGACCCCAACACCGGCAAATGGGAGCAGCTGGGATTCGACTATCGCGAGATTCGCGATGATTCCAGCCAGGACATCCGGCTCAGCGCCGGCGACGTGGTCGTGGTCGACAACAGCACCCTGCGCGCCGGCTGGATGGGCTTCATCCGGGTCGTCACGCCGCTGGCCCTGCTCGGCTACCGACCGCTGTAGATCGACATGAGCGAAGAAAACGACCCCAAGTCCGTCCATCACCTGCAGCCGGTCAAGACCGGCGGTCAGCAGATGGCCGTCTACGACCCCACCGTCCAGGCCGGGCTCGACGACGACGAAACCATCGACCTGCGCGAATACTGGCGCGTCCTGGTCAAGCGCCGCTGGACCGTGATCGGGGTGGTGGCGATCGTCGTGGTCGCCGCGCTGCTGTCGACCCTGCTGATGGTGCCCGAGTACCGCTCCACGGTGCAGCTGCAGATCACCCCGCAGGGCTCGCGCATCCTCGACTACGAGGACTTCGCTGCCGACGGCGGCGGCGGCCGCAGCTTCCAGGAGTACCTGACCACCCAGACCGAGATCCTGCGCAGCCGCTCGCTGGCCGAGGCCGTGGTCCGCAACGAGGGCCTCGCCGACCATCCCCAGCTGACCGGCGAGATCCGCCAGCGCAGCGTGCTCGGCGAACTGCGCGGCCTGCTCGGCACGCTGCGCAACTTCGCCTCCGGCGGCGACAGCCAGCCGGCCGACGAAGCCACCAGCGGCGCCTCGGTGCGCGCCGCCGCCGGGCGCCTGCGCAACCGCATCGAAGTCCAGCCGGTGCGCAACTCGCAGTTGCTCAACCTCAGCGTGACCGCGTTCGACCCCGAGTTCGCCGCGCGCGCGGCCAACGCCGTGGCCGAGCAGTACATGCGCGCCAACCTGCAGCGGCGCGTCGACGCCGGCGCCGATGCGCGCGTGTTCCTGGAAGAACAGCTCGACGACATGCGCATCACCCTCGAGCGCTCCGACCAGGCGCTGATGGATTTCGCCCGCGACAGCAACATCGCCGACCTCGAAGAGCGCCTGGAGATGTCGCGCAGCGGCCTGCGTCAGCTCAACGAGCGCCTGGGCGAAATCCAGACCGAACTGGTCCAGCTCTCGGCCTGGCGCGAGCTGATCGACCAGGGCCGCATCAACGCCCTCGACCCGATCGTCAGCAGCGCGGTGCTCGAAGACCTGGAGCGGCGCCTGCTCGAGGCCAATACCGAGTACACCAGCCTGTCCGAGCGCTTCATGGACGGCTACCCGGCGGTCCAGGAAGTGCTCGGCCGGATCGAGCAGCTCGAGCGCGAAATCGAGACCCGCAAGGCCACCATCGTGGAAAACATCATCGGCCGCTACGACAACCTGCGCGTCCAGGAAGACTCGCTCGAAGAAGCCATCGCCCAGCGCGAGCAGTTCATCATGGGCCTGAACGAGCGCGGGGTGCAGTACAACATCCTGCGGCGCGAGTTCGAGACCAGCCGCGAGCTCTACGACGGCCTGCTCCAGCGCATGAAGGAAATCGGCGTCGCCGCCGGCGTCCAGGAAAACAACGTCGCCGTCATCGACAGCGCGCGCGTGGCCGGCAGCCCGTTCAAGCCCAACCTGCCGCGCAACCTGGCGCTGGCCACCGTGCTCGGGCTGATGGCCGGGGTCGGCCTGGCGCTGCTGCTGGAATTCCTCGACGGCTCGATCCGCCGGGTCGAGGACATCGAACGGCTGGTCGACCGGCCGGTGCTGGGGATGGTGCCGCTGGTCAAGTTCAAGGGCCGCGACGGCAAGCGCAAGGCCCGCCCGTCGGTGGTCGAAAACCCCGACCACAGCATCTCCCACTACAGCGCCACCAAGCCGTCGTCGGGCGTGTCCGAGGCGTTCCGCTCGCTGCGCACCAGCCTGGGCTTTTCCACCGCCCACGGCATGCCCAAGGTGATCATGTTCACCAGTGCCGCGATGAGCGAGGGCAAGACCACCTGCGCGATCAACCTGGCCACGGTGCTGGCCCAGAACGGCAGCCGCGTGCTGCTGGTCGACGCCGACCTGCGCAAGCCGCGCGTGCACCGCGAGTTCAACCGCCCGCGCTCGCCCGGGCTGACCAACCGCATCGCGCTGTTCGAAAACACCGGCAAGGACAACAGCGCGATCTTCCCGACCCACGTCAACGGGCTGTTCGTGATGCCGGCCGGCTCGTCCACCCCCAACCCGGCCGAGATGCTCAGCTCCGAGCGCCTGGCCAAGGTGGTCGAAGGCTGCAAGCGCGCCTTCGACTGCGTCATCTTCGACGCCCCGCCGGTGCTCGGGCTGGCCGACTCGCTGATCCTGTCGCGCCAGAGCGAGGGCGTGGTGTTCGTGGCCAAGGCCGGCGAAACCGGCAAGGACAACTTCCGGGTGTGCATGAAGCGCCTGGCCCAGGTGCAGGCGCCGGTGCTGGGCATCGTGCTCAACGGGGTCGACCTCGACAGCCCCGAGTACGCCTACTACTCCTCGTACTACTACAACTACGAAAGCCACGACGACGAAGCCGACGAGGACGCCGCACCCAAACTCGGCAACAGCGCGGCCTCCTGAAGCCGGGCGGCAGGCGGGCCGATGCTCAACATCCTGCGCGCAAACGCCCCGGCGCTGCTGCTGGCCCTGCCCCTGCTGGCGGCGATGTGGGTCGCGACCAGCGAATACGCCGCCCTGCGCCGGGCGCCCGAGCAGGACCCGGTCAGCCGCCTGCAGGACCTGGCCGAGGAGCAGCCCTGGGGCGGCCTGGCCGGGCGCGAACTGGCCGGCCGACTCGACGCGCGCTGGCGCCTGGACCCCGAAGGCGCGGCCCGGGCCCTGGGCTGGCAGCTGACCCGCTACCCGCTCGATCCCTGGCGCTGGCTGCTGCGCGCGCGCATCGACCGCGCCCTGGACCCCGACCCGGCGCTCAGCCGCCGGCGCCTGGAAGCCGCGCTGGCGGTCCAGCCCAGGCACCGCGAGCTGCGCTGGCGGGCGGTCAACCTGGCCCAGAACTTCGGCGACGTCGACCTGATCGCCGACTTCCTCAGGCTGTGGCTGGAAGAACAGCCCGGCCAGGTCGACGCGGCGCTGTTCATCGCCTCGCGCTGGCTGCCCGACCCCGCCCAGCGCCTCGACCGGGTGCTGCCGGCCGGCGAAGACTATCTCGTCCAGGCCATGCGCCACGCCCGCGTCAGCGCCCAGCCGGCGCTGGCGCGCGCGGCCTGGCGGCGCCTCGACCAGCCGCGCGCGCCCGACGATGAGGCCGTGCGCGAATACATCCGCACCCTGCTGGCGGCCGGCGACCACGACGCGGTGATCGCGCTGTGGCAGCAGCTCGATCCCGACTACCGCCCCGGCGACATCCCCGGCGGGCAGTTCGCCTTCGAGCCCGCCGCGCTGGCCACCTTCGGCTGGGATCTGCGCATGCCCGCCGGCGCCGAACTCGAGCGGGTCGACGCCGGTCCGCCCGACACCGACGGCGGCGCCCTGCGCCTGGCCTTCGACGGCAGCGAGAACATCCACCTGGTCCGCCCGCTGCTGCGCTTTCCGGCCCCGCCGCCGGGGCGCTACCGCTTCAGCGGCTGGTGGCGGGCCGAACGCCTGACCACGCGCAGCCTGCCGGGCCTGTCCCTGCGCGAACTCGAGGGCCCGCTGCGCGCCGGGGTGGAACTGCCCTCGGCCGACTTCGACTGGCAGCCGTTCGCGCTCGACGTCGAGCTGACCCGGCCCGGCGACCGCCTGCAGCTGCAGCTGCTGCGGCGCCGCACCCAGGCCTTCGACCGCTACCTCGGCGGCGAGCTGCGCCTGGCCGGGCTGCGCCTGGAGCCGGTCGCGGCGTCCGCAGCACTCGACAACGGCCCGGGCGCCTCGCCGTG
>JAWLFD010000181.1:0-4993 GCA_041685745.1 Wenzhouxiangella sp. | reverse complement strand
CATGCGCTCCAACCTCAGCGTCGGCCCACCGATCGAACTGCTGCTGTACGCCGCCGATAGCCTGGACCAGGTCCGTTATCACCGTTTCGAAGAAAACGACGCATACCTCCAGCACCTGAGCGCGGCATGGTCGGAAGGCCTGGAGGAGCTTTTCATGAAACTGCCGCGCTTCGAATGGGAGCTCGACTGAGGGCGGGTTCGTCGATCCGCCCAGCGTCGACCTGCCGGAGCCCGGTTGTCCATCCCGACACCCGGCTGGTCACCGGCCCGCATCGCGAGTCCGAAGGACTGTCTTGCGTCGGCTCCGGAAAGAATCGGCCGAAACACCCGGCGACAAACGACTGCGCGGGATTGGATCGTTCCCGCGATCGAAGCTGAGCGATCATCATCTCGCTGCATCCCGGCGGCGTGCAACGGCGCTTGCAGATTGCCCGCTCGCTCGACTCAAGCGCGCGCGACCGCGCGACGATGAGATCGGCATCGGGTGGAATCCTGGATTTCCGTGGCGGGTCCGTCGACATCGGCCGCTTGCCGAACGGTGCTGGACGATTTCCCTTATTCGCCCCGGCCACGGATTCGGTCGACCTCGGCCGCTACAGGTAAGGCCAATACAAAGACAGAATCGCGATCAAAATCCTAATCAACAACATCGGTGCCTCCTACGGACAACGCGAAACGCTCCATCGATGCATGGCGGGATTCGGCGTCCAAAAGGCTCATGCTGAGCTGTTGTCGCTGGCCGTTCTCGTGAACGCGGCCGGTCCGCCGTCTCCATGGGTCGACATTTTCCCGGCCTCCAGCAAATCTTTTCACTGCGCTGATTCGCACAAGCGCAGGACTGTCCCGCGACGCGTATGGGCATCGGTTCGAGGCTGCCACGCCATGGCATTTCCGTGATCCTGGGCCAGGACTCGTTATCGGGCGCTGTTTCGGCATGCGTTGTTACCAACCTGATCCGGCTTGTCTGATACAGCCTGGCGAAATCAGGAGGCGAAACGGCTCATCGCCATGCGAATCGCCGCAGGGCTGGAAGGGCCCGCCGCCCGGGACTCAGGGCGCTTCGGCAGGCAACGCTGCGGTCGAATCCAGGCGGGCCGAATAGCTCGCGGCGCGCTCGGCGTCTCCGGTGGTTTCGTAGATCTGCACGAGCAGCTGCAGGTTTTCCTCCACCGATTCCGGCCTGACCGGCGTGGCCGAGGCGGCGTACAGCTGCTCGACGGCCAGCGCCGCGCGTTCGGCCTCGGCCACCCGGCCGTTGGCGAACAGCGCCTCGGCATGGACGTTGCGGAAATGGCCGAGCAGCCATTGTTCGGGCTCGAGCACCTGCTCGGCTTCGGTCAGCGCATCGCCGGACCACTGCAATGCGACCTCGGGCCGGTCCAGCCGAAGATGGCTGTAGGCAATGTTGACCGCAGCGATGGCGCGCGAGCGCGACGGCTTGCCCAGGGCCGCGGCGGTATGGATTTCCCAGGCTCTGGTCAACGGCTCCAGGCTGCCGGCGTAATCGCCGGCGGCCATCATCGTGCTGGCCAGGTTGACCCGGGTGCCGGCCAGCGCCGGGTGATCTTCGGGCAGCAGGCGGTCTTGCACGTCCAGCGCCCGCGCGAAGCCGTCGCGGGCCGTTTCCAGGTCGCCCTTGCGCTCGGCCGCCAGCCCGATCGCGCTCCAGATGCCGGCCATCCGTCGGGTAATGCCGTCGGTCAGTGCCTGTTCCAGGTCGGCCGCGCGCCTGGCCGCGGCGATGGCCTCGTCCCAGCGCCCGGCCTCCATGAACACGTAGGCGCGGATCAGAACACTGGGCACGGTGCGGGTGTGGCGTTCGCCGAACATGTCGATGCGAAGTTCCAGCGATTCGTCGGCCGCGGCCAGCGCCTCGTCGATCCGGCCCAGCTTGGATTGTGAGTTGGCGATATTGAGCAGGATGGTGGCCAGCATCTCGCGGTCGACCGGCGGCATGCGGCCGGCCTCTGCGGCGCTTTCGTACCATTCCAGGGCTTCGGCGTAGCGCCCGGCGGTAACGGGGATCTGTCCCAGGCTGTTCAATATCGACGCACGATTCGGGTGGGCATTCTCCGGCACGGTCGCCAGCGCGCGTTCGAGATCTTCCCGGCCCTGCTCGAGCTGCCCCTGGCCGATGGCAAGGTTTGCCCGCACCTGCCACAGTTTCCAATGTGCCTCTTCGCCATGGGCCTGCATCTCGGCTTCGAGCAGCTCGACCGCCTCGCCGGGCTTGCCGGCCTGGCGCAGCGCGCTGGCCAGTCCGGCCACGGCGCCGACCCGTGTATCTCGATTGGCGTCGGCGTCGCGATGGCGGTGATGCTTGGCATGACGGTTGGCATCACCGTCGCCTCCGAGCAGATCAAGCGCCTGGCGATACAGATCGATGGCCGGTTCGAACTCGCCCAAGGATTCACGGACGTCGGCGATCCGGGTCAGGCTTTCGGCGGCGAGCATGCGGTCTTCCGGGACGCTGCCGCCGATGCGCCGGACCGCGGCGGCCAGGAGTTCGTCGACGGTCGTGGCCGAGGCCTTTTCTCCGGTCGGATCCGCGGCCTGGATCGAGCCCAGCAGCAGGTCGGTAGCGGCCCGGGCGCGCAAGGCCTGGCTTTCGGCCTGGTCACGCTGCTCGCGCAGGTCTCCGGCCTGCAACGCCAGCATGCCGGCCAGAATGGCAATCGCCAGCACCGAAAGCGCGGCGGCCGGTGCGGCGATCGGGTTTCGCTGCACCAGCCTGGACAACCGGTAAAGCCACGTGTCCGGTCGCGCCTTGACCGGTCGCCGTTCCTGGATCGCGCGCAGGTCCTCGGCAAATGCCGCCGCGCTTTCGTAGCGGCGCCCCGGATCCGGGTGCATGGCCTTGGCAATCACTGCATCCAGGTCCTTGCCCACGCCGGCGACCCGTCGACTGGGCGGCGTGGCGCCGCTTTCGATCCGGGCCAGGGCTTCCGGCAGCGTCAACCGCGCCAGTTTGAACGGACGCTCGCCGGTGACCAGTTCGTAAAGTACCGCACCGAGCGCGTAAAGGTCGGCCGCGACCGAGGCCGGCTCGCCGCGCAGCTGCTCCGGGCTGGCATAGTCCGGGGTCAGCCAGCGCGTCAGCGTGGCGGTGGCGTCACCCCCCTTCTCGCGCAGCACCCGGGCGACGCCGAAATCCAGTATCACCGGCGCACCGCGGGCATCGACCAGAATGTTGTCGGGCTTGATGTCCAGATGTACGACGAGTTGCCGATGGGCGGCGCCGATGGCGTCGGCGACGCACGCGATCAACTCGATCCGCGCCATCGTGTCCAGCCCCCCGACCGCCCGGTCGATGCGCGTGCCGTCGATCAAGTCCAGCACCAGGTAAGGCCAGCCTTCGTCGGCCCTTCCCCAGTCACGCAAGCTGCAGATGCCCGGATGGTCCAGGCGCGCAAGCACGGCCGCTTCGCGCACGAAACGCTGGCCGGCGTCGGCATCGAATGCCGGGACCTGCAGCAACTTGATTGCCGAGCGCTCGTGTACGCCGTCGCGCTCGCGTTCGGCGGCAAAGACCACGCCCAGGCCGCCTCGACCAAGCTCCCGGGTCAAGCGCCAGCCATCCAGTTCACGGCCGAGCATGCGATTTTCGTCGAAGGCGCCGAAAGCGCGCATTCCCTGTTCGGGCAGAGCGTCAAGCCCGATCGTGTCGCCATCGTGGGCATCCAGCAGCGCCGCCAGCCGCCGCGCCAGCGCCTCATCGCGCCGAGCGATATCGCGCAGCCTGCCGGCGCGTTCACTCGGGCCGAGGTCGCAGAGCGCGGCGAAATGCTGCTCGAGCGATTTCACGTCGATCGTCATCACAATTTCCCGTTCTTGTCGAGCGCATCCGCCAGCCAGGCGCATGCGAAAGTCCAGTCGCGCTTGACCGTGGCCAGGCTGATGTTCAGCGTGGCCGCGATCTCGTTCAGCAGCATCCCTCCGAAGCAGCGCAGGATCACTACATCGGCATGCCGTGGATGGTCACGGCCCAGCCGGTCCAGGGCACGATCGAGGTCCAGCAGGGTTTCGTCGTCGACGGCCTGCTCGCGTTCGGCTGCCGACAAGGTCAGTCTCAGCCAGTCGCCGCCGCGTTTGGCCGCGAGGCGTTCGCGCGCGTGATCGACCAGCAGGTTGCGCATCACGGTCGAGGCCAGCCGGAAGAAGTGCTCGCGACTGGCCAGGGCCTTGCCGGTGGGATCGAGGTTCAACCAGGCTTCGTGGACCAATTCGGTAGGCGTGAAGGGTTGTCCCGACTCCCTTCTCAGGCGCGCCTGGGCCATCTGCCTCAGGTACCGGTAGGCCAGCCTGGACAGTTGCTCTGCGGCCTGGGCATCGCCGGGATCCGCCTGCCAGGCCAACAGGTAGCGCGTGATCGAATCGGTGCTGGACATTTGCTGAATCTTCCCCTGCTCCCTTACCTAGCGCCAACGCATTGTTCCGCTCCGCCGCATTCCTGCGGCCTGTTTTCTCGATCCCGTGCCGTCTACACTATCAAGTTATGGACTCGGCATTCAAGCTGGACGCCTCCACCCTTGCCGATCATCATGTCTCTGCGATCTGCATTTGACCGTCCACAGCCGAATCTCGTCTACCTGCACTCGGCGCGCGCTCGGGCCACCCTTGCGAATGGCGTCTCGCCAACCGAAAGTTGAACCGCTCAGGGAAAATTCCGAACACCATCGCGCGGCGCAGCCGAAGTTATCGGGACGCCCGTCGAGTTGCGCTATGCTTCGCTCGAGACAGCTACCCGGTTTTCCGAATGCGAGGTCGCCAAATGTTCAGATTTCTTCAGCCTTTCACGATACTTGCGGTCCTGGCATCAAGTCCGCTCGCCATTGCGCAGGAACACGATCACGGTCACTCGCAAGACAACACCGCCGAGCAACGACTGCAGGATCTGCTGGACGAATTCCTTGCCGGCGCCTCGATCAGCGACGCCGGAATCCACGAACGGTTCTGGGCCGCGGACCTGGTCTACACCAGCTCCGACGGCGAG
>JAWLFD010000012.1:0-20510 GCA_041685745.1 Wenzhouxiangella sp. | reverse complement strand
TTGGCAGCGAACACCCCTGCCGGGCTATGCTTGCGCCCATGTCTGCCCACCGCGTATTGATTGTCGACGACGATCAGGACCTGGCCGCCATGCTGGTCGAGTACCTGAGCGGCGACGGTTGGCTCGTGGAAACGGCGGCAACCGGACCGAGCGGCCTTGATGCCGCGCGGACGGGCCAGTTCGATGCGATCATCCTGGACATCATGCTCCCGGGCATGAACGGGCTCGACGTGCTCCGGGCCCTGCGCGCCGGAAGCCGCGTCCCGGTCATCATGCTGACCGCGCGTGGCGACGATACCGACCGCATCGTGGGCCTGGAACTGGGCGCCGACGACTACCTGCCCAAGCCGTTCAATCCGCGTGAACTCGGTGCCCGCCTGCGGGCGATCACGCGCCGGGCTCACGGGGATGGTCATCCAAACTCGCTGGAGTGGCATGGTCTGCGCCTGAACGTCACCGAGCGCACCGCCGCCATGGATGGAGAGGCGCTCGAGCTGACCGGCGCTGAATTCGCGCTGCTGGAAGCCTTCCTGACTCGACCCGGCGAGGTGATCGGCAAGGATGAACTGGCCCGGCACGCCCTTGGTCGTGAACTGCATGCCCTGGATCGCAGTATCGATACCCACGTCAGTCGCTTGCGCAGCAAGCTGCCGGAAAGCGCGCGTGGTCGAGTGCGCATCCAGGCCGTTCGTGGCCGGGGCTATCTGCTCAGCGGCAGTTCCGGCTGATGCCGCTGTACCTGCGTATTTTCCTGGCCTTCTGGCTGGTGATCCTGCTGACGCTGGGCGCGGTGGTTCTGGTCAACCTTCAGCTTCAGCAGGACCAGGTCGAGGCGGCGGAAATCGGACAGCGGGCCCAGCGGTTTGCCGCGGGCATGGGCGCGCGAGCGCAGGCGGTGCTCGACCGCGGCGGACCCGGCGCCCTTGCTCGCTGGGCCCAGGCAGATCAGCAGCGTCATCGGCGCCTGAAGGTCCTGGTGGTCGATGACGATGGATCGGAGCTGCTGGGCCGGCGGTTGCCGCCCAGCGCGCGATCGGCGGCCAGAGACTGGCGCTCGGGAACAACCCCGGCGGCCTCGGAATCACAGTCACTGCGCGCGCACGCAATCAGCCATCCCCGGCACGGCCAATTCCTGGTGCTGCTCATGCCCCCTGCCCGACCGCTGGTGCTTCGTCTGGTTGGCCCCCTGGGGCCTTCGGGGTTACTGGCAATAGCGGCGCTGATCAGCGGTATCGCCTGCCTGCTGCTGGCGCGCAGCGTGACCCGACCGATCCGCGAGCTGCGCCGAGCCGGTCAGGCGCTGGGTGAAGGCCGTCTTGGCGCGCGGGTGGGCAATCAACTGGCCAAACGCGGTGACGAACTCGGCGATCTCGGGAGGGATTTCGATCAGATGGCCGCTCGCCTAGAACGCCTGGTCGGCAGCCAGCAACAGCTGCTGCGCGACGTCTCGCACGAACTGCGCTCGCCGCTGACGCGTCTGCAGATGGCGCTGGCGCTGACCGAGCGGGCTGAAAATCCGCACGATCGGCAGCGGCGACTGGAACAGATGGAAACCGAGATACGGCGCCTGGACGAGTTGATCGGACAGGTCCTGGATTTTTCCCGCCTGCGCGGACAGGCCGACCTGCCAATGGAATCCCTTGATCTGGTCGCGCTGGCCGACCATGTGGTCGAGACGGTCAGACCGGAGGCCGAGGCCATTGACGCCGCGCTGCGCCTTCAGGCCCCCGACCGGCTTGCGGTCAAGGGCAACCGGGAGTGGCTGCGGCGGGCTCTGGAAAATGTGTTGCGCAACGCCATCCGGCATTCACCGCCCGACAGCGAGATCGACATTTGCGTCGACCGCGTCGAAGCGGACCACCGTGCCGCCATCGTCCGCGTAGCCGACTGCGGTCCGGGCGTGCCGGACGACCAGCTCAAGGCGATCTTCGAGCCTTTCGTTCGCCTGAGCCGGGAACGCAGCGAGAGCGGCGCCGGCGGCGGCGTCGGTCTGGCCATTGCCCTGACCGCGGTCAAGCAGCACGGCGGCGCCATTCGCGCGGAAAATCGCGCCGCCGGCGGGCTGCGGGTCACCATGACCCTGCCCCTCTGCAACCCGTAACGGTTCCTGACAAATCTTGGCCTAACGCTACCCCTCTTGACCTGTCCGGCGCGCACACTGATCGTCAAGCTTCAAGTGTCTTGAAGCCGAGCGAGACCCCGAAACCCTTCTCAAGGAGCAGATCAAGATGAACGTATCCATCCGATTCAGGCAAGCGATCCTGGCCATGGTTGTTGCCGGCGCCGCGACAATCTCCGGCAGCGTCCTGGCCCAGAACGAGCAAGGCCCGGCCTCGCGTCTGGCCGAACGACTGAGTCTGAGCGTCGAGCAGCAGGCCGAGATCGCCGAACTGATGCAAGCCCATCGTGAAAGCAGGCGCGCAACCGAACGCGACCACCGCGGCGAACGCCGGCAAGCACGCGCCGCCCTGCGCAGCGAAATCCGTGCCCTGCTCGACGATGAGCAGGCGCAGGCGTTCGATCAGATGGGTAATCGCCGGGCCGACAAGAGACCCGGCGCCCATCGCGGCGATCGAGAAAACCGGAACCAGCCGGGACGGCACGGCGGCTGCGGCCAGCGCGGCGACGCCTGACCGCGCACCGCGTTCATCCAATCCAGTGGCACGGCCTGCCTACCCGGCAGGCCAGCCGAGTCTCCACGCTGCCATGCGATGATCGCGTTTCGGAAGAACTGACGAGGTCCGCGCAATGAACATCAAACCCGCCATGCTGGTGGCTCTCGCCCTGGTTGCGGCAGCGGCCCTGACCGTCGCCTGCTCGGAATCCGCCGAAACCGGCGGCGCGTCTGATCAAAGGCCGTCGGGATTGCCGGATACGGTCGTTGGAACCGCCTCCTGGGACGACCATCTCGATCGACCGATTCACCGCGTCAGCTGCGCCTTCGAGCCGCCTTTCTACCGCCTTGAAGCCGAAGGCCACGGCTTCGAGCTCAAGGTCGGCTTCTGGGGGGAGCAGGCCCAGGAACTCGAGGCGGTGGACTTCGAGCAGGCCGACAGCGTCGAGCTGATCCAGGTCACGCCCGAAGACGAGATCTATCGCTATACCACGCTGCGCATCCTGCCCGAGATGGGCAAGGTCAGCGGCTCGGAAGCCTCGACCAGCGGCAAGACGCGGCTGCGTTCGACCAGTCTCGCCGCGCTTGAGGCCTATCCCGACGGGATCGAGCTGGAATTCGAATTTGCCTGCCCGCTCAGTTCTCCGGCGCCAGCCGCAGAATCTTGAAGTCGAAGTAGGCGTAAAGAATATTGATCAGCGGCACCAGCAGCAAGAAGAACGCGTACGGTGCGTACTGCAGGGGGCTGACGCCGAGCACGCCGAACATGTACACCGCGCAGGTATTCCACGGCACCAGCGGCGAGGTGATCGTCCCGCCGCCCTCCAGAGACCGCGACAGCACCCGCGGATCCAGCCCGCGGCTGCGGAATTCGGCCCGAAACATCCGGCCTGGCAGGACGATGGCCATGTACTGGTCGGCCGTCATCACGTTGGTGCCGAAGGCGGTCAGGATGGTGGTGGTCACCAGCGAAGCGGTGCTCTGCACCATGCCGATAATCCCGGCGAGCAGCTTGCGCAGCAGTCCGGTGCTCTCCATTACCGCGCCGAAGGTCATGGCGCAGAGCACCAACCAGACGGTGTTGAGCATGCTCGACATGCCGCCGCCGCTGAGCAGCCGATCAAGATCGCCGTCGCCGCTGCTGATTTCCGTGCCGTCGGCCAGGGTCAGCCAGGCGACCTCGATGGCTGCCAGCAGACCATCACCGTCGGCCATGGCGGCGACCCGCTCCGGCTGAAAGACCAGCGCCCAGACCGCGCCCAGCAGCGCGCCGATGAAGATGCTCGGCAGGGCCGGAACCCGCGCCATGGCCAGGCCGAACAGCACGACCAGCGGCACCAGCATGAGCAGGTTGATGTTGAACAGCGCGACCAGCTGCAACTGCATCGCCGCGAGCCCGCCGGCATCGGCCACCGCATCGCCCCCGCCCCCGATCAGCAGATAGGCCAGTACGGAAATGGCGAGCGCTGGAACCGAGACCCAGGCCATGTAGCGAATGTGCGCGAACAGATCGGTGCCGGCCACCGCCGGCGCCAGGTTGGTGGTATCCGACAGCGGCGACATCTTGTCGCCGAAATAGGCCCCCGAAAGCACCGCCCCGGCGGTGATGGCCATGGACTGATCCAGACCGACGGCCACGCCGATCAGGGCCACGCCGATGGTTGCCGCGGTGGTCCAGGAGCTGCCGATCGACAGCGACACGATGGCGCAGATCAGGCAGCTGGCCGCGTAGAACCAGGCCGGGTTGAGCAACTCCAGGCCGAAGTAGATCAGCGTCGGGACGACGCCGGCCAGCAGCCAGGTCCCGATCAGCGCGCCGACCATCAGGATGATCAGGATCGCCCCCAGGGCAATCGAGATGCCGTCGACGATGCCGGACTGGATCTCGTCCCAGTGATAGCCGTTGGCCAGGGCAATCAGGCTGCCGAGGGCCGCCGCGATCAGCAGCGCGATCTGGTTGGGTCCGTAAGAGGAACTGTCGCCGAACAGCCAGACCGAGGCCGCGAGCATGGCAATCAGGGCGATCAGCGGAAGAAGAGCCTGGAGATAGGACGGCGTGCGCTTCGCGGAAGTCATGGCGTCGGGGTTCGGTCAGGCCAAAGGATTGCGGGAATGTTACACCAAGCCCGATTGACCGCGGTGGGCGCGGGATTGACGGCGCAGTCCTTGATTGTCGTTACAATCCCTCCCGTATTTTCTTCATCTAAGCAGGACTGCCTCATGACCATCATGGATCGCGTGCTGACCGCCGGTTTTCGCCACAACAGCAAGCGCCTGACCAAGTTCGACGGGCTCACACCCAGCGAGACGCTGCCGCCGCCCGATACCTCGCGCACCTACATGCTCTACCTGCACATCCCCTTCTGCGTGGTGCTGTGCCCGTTCTGCTCTTTCCATCGCGTCTGCTTCAAGGAAGACAAGGCAGTCAAGTATTTCAACAGCTTGCGCCAGGAAATTCGCATGGCACATGAAGCAGGATATCGCTTCGGCGACATCTACGTCGGTGGCGGCACACCGACGGTCATGCCGCGGGAACTGGCCGAAACGCTGGACCTGGCCCGTAAACTCAGCCCGATCGAGAGCATTTCGGTGGAAACCAACCCCGATGATCTGACGCCGGAGACCATGCAGATCGTGCGCGACGCCGGGGTCACGCGGGTGTCGGTGGGCGTGCAGAGCCTGGACAATGACCTGCTCAAGCAGATGGACCGGTACGAGAAATACGGTTCGGCGGAAAATGTCATGGCCGGACTGGAGCGCGCCAACGGCTTTTTCGAGACCCTCAACGCCGACATGATCTTCAACCTGCCGCACCAGACCGACGAGTCCCTGCTGCGCGACGTCGACCTGATCACCCGGGAACTCGAGATCACCCAGACCACCTTTTACCCGCTGATGAGCGCCGAGAGCACCATGCGCAAGATGCTCAAGATGATGGGCGAGGTCGATTTCAACCGCGAGGGTCACATGTACCGCCTGATTCTCGATGCCCTGCCCTCCAACTACACACCTTCCTCGGCCTGGTGTTTCAACCACAAGGGCGACACCACCGACGAGTACGTCATCGAGAACGAAGAGTATCTTGGACTGGGCTCCGGTTCGCTGAGCTACCTGGACGGGATGCTGTATTCCAGCACTTTTTCGCTCAATCACTACAACCGCCAGATCGCTGCGGGCAAGTTCGGCATCAGCCGCCAGCAGGCCCTGACCCCGCGCGACCGCCTGCGCTATTTCATGCTGATGAACCTGTTCGGCCTGTCGCTGGACAAGAAAGTCGCCGAAGCAAAATATCCCGGCTTTTTCCGCAAGCTGGCGCCGGAAATTCTCGGTCTCAAGATCATGGGCGCGGTGCGCGATGAAGGCGACAAGCTGGTCCTGACCCGCTACGGGATGCGGGTCTGGATTCTCATCATGCGCGAGTTCTTCATGGCCGTGTCCGATTTCCGAGACCTGATGCGCCATGCCATCAAGGAAGAGCTGGACGCGCCCGGCCCGCTGCAGATTCGTGTCCCCACCCCTGAGTTGCGCCCGCCCGGGGCATACTGAAATCCAGGGCCAGGGCGCTGCCTGCCCGGCCCGTTCCCTCCTCGAATCCTGCTATCCGGCCCGAACCGCCAGCGCGGCTCGGGCCTTTTCGTGCCCGCCTGATTGATGCATTTTAAATGTTGTTTTATTAGATTAAGCTAATTCTAATTGATGTGCATCAATGCCCCTCTCCTCCGACTTTGGTCTCATACGCCCTGAGCGTGGTATCGATCGACCTGATGGATGCCGGCCACCGGACCTTACCGGATACGCCTTGACAAGACTATGGAGACGGCGGAATGACTACGATCGAAAGAACAGGGATGAAGCGAAGAACATTCCTTGGTGGCGCGACCGCGGCCGGCATCGGCGCGGCGCTGGTCAGCAAGGGATGGGGCGATGCAGCCACCTTTTTCGGGCCGGACGGGGCCGATATCGAAGGTCTCAAACAGGCCGGTTATGAAGTGCGTCACACGCTGTGCCTGCAGTGCGGCGCCCAGTGCGGCCTGACCGGACTGGTCAAGACCGATGCCCCCGCCGACGGCAAGAACTTCGTCATCTTCGGCAATCAGAATCCGGCACATCCCCAGCGCGGCATGTGCGGCCGCGGCGCGACCGCGCCGTCGACCTGGAACAGCCCCCTGCGTCTGAAAAAACCCCTGAGGCGAGTGGGCGAGCGCGGTTCCGGCGAGTTCGAGGAAATCAGCTGGGACCAGGCGTTCGACGACATCGCTGCGAGGATGAAGACCATCATCGACGAGGACGGCGAACGGGCGCTGGCCTTTACCCGCCACAACCTGTCCGACGAGATCTCCTGGTTCCAGATGCTGAACACGCCCAACCTGATCAGCCAGGCCAGCAGCTGCAACACCGCCGGCGTCGTCGCCCGTCGCTGGATGATGGGCTCGGGTTTCCATCACCACGCCGCCGTCGACCCGGATTACGACAATTGCCGCTTCGTGCTGCTTCCGGGTCGTACCCTGAGCGCACCGGCCGGTGCCCAGTGGCGTCTGGCCAGGGCCAAGGAAAAAGGCGCCAAGGTTGCCTTCCTCAACCCGGCCCACCCGGATACCGCCTACGGCGGCGGCGAGTGGATTTCCTGCAAACCGGCGACCGATGCCGCTTTCATGCTTGGCCTGGCCCGGATTCTCATCGATGAGAACCGTTTTGATGAGAACTTCGTGCGGCGCTATACCAACCTGCCCTACCTGATCAAGGCCGACGGCCAGCCGCTCAGCCAGGCCGACCTGGAAGAAGGCGGCGATGAAGATCTGTTCAAGGTCTACGACGGTGCCAATATCGTCGATCACGACGCCGATGGCCTGATGCCGGTGCTGTCCTACGAAGGCGCTGTCACGCTGGCCGACGGAACTGAGGTCGCAGTCAGGACCGCCTGGGACCTGCTGATCGAACATCTGGCCGACTACAGCCCGCAGCAGGTCGCCCAGATTACCGAGGTGCCGGTTGCCACCATCGTGCGCATCGCTCGCACCCTGCACACCATGCAGGGCGTGGTCGAAGACACCTGGTACAACACCCGCAACGGCAACGATACCGACGCCGTCATGGCGCTGATGACGGTCAACGGCCTGCTGGGCAACTTCGACAAGCCCGGCGGCCTGTGCTTTCGGCCCGGTCACGGCGTGCCCGGCGGCTCGCTCAGCCGCGGTTCAGACGGTACGCTCAAGACCCGTCATGGCTTCGAACTGCCGCTGCCGCCGCCGGGAACACCCATCGACAAACAGATGTACCCGGAAACCAACGGCACTTTCCACGCCGTCGTCGATTCAGTTCTTGGCGACAACAACGCGCCTTACCGTATCCGCGGACTGTTCGTGGTCGACGCGACGCTGTTCCATCGCGACAGCAACACCAAGCGGATCGAGGAGATGCTGCGCAATCTCGACCTGGTCGTGACCACCGACATCATTCATCAGGAAGTCTGCGACTGGTCGGATTATGTCCTGCCGGCCGACATGTTTCTCGAGCGGCGCAAGCTGCGCGGGGTGGGCTGGACCTTCTCGCCCACGGCGGCGATGGCGCAAGCGGTAACCGCGCCGCCCCCGGGCGCCGACGTTCGGCCGATGGAGTGGATGGCATTTGAGATCGTCCGTCGCCTGTACCCGGACCGGGCCAGCGCGCTGGGCTATGAAGAGCGCTTCTACAACGACCCCAAGCTGTTCCAGGAAGAATATCTTGGTGCGATCGAGGACAAGCGCATCGAAGGACTGGCCGAAAACTGGGGTCGCAACCCCGCGCAGGTCAAGGAAGAACTGCTGCGCGAAGGGTTCATCACCTTCCGCGACATCGAGTACGGCAATGTTCCCTACAAGCGGTCGTTTGCCTCGCCCAGCGGAAAGCTCGAAATCTATGCCTTCCACCCGGTGCGCAAGGGATACCGCGAGTCCGGTCTGGCACGGCATTTCGATCCACCCGCCTTTACTCTGCCGTCCAGCAATCGCGAGTTCTACATGACCAACGGCAAGAGCCCGTCCGGCTCATCGGCGGTCGCCGGTCTGGCGTTCTCGACCCAGTATCTGGCCGACAATTCGGTCTGGATCAATCCCCAGGATGCCGCGCGCCTGCAGATCGCTGACGGTGCACAGGTCGAGCTCGAAGGGCTGGATACCGGCTGGGTGGCGACCACCCGGGTCAAGGTCACGCCGCGGGTCCACCCAGGCACGCTGTTCACCTACTCCTACGTGGGCGGCAATCGCCAGCCGATCCTGCAGCAGTCCGAGGGCTTCGAAGCCCTGGGCAAGGGCGTCAATCCCCACTGGTTCACGACCGGCTGGATCGACCCGCATACCGGTAGTGCCTTCAACAATGCATCCGTGCGTATCCGCCGGGTTGTTTAACTAGCGTCTTCCAAGGAGAAGGATCATGCGTTTACGCAGAGGACAAGAACCGACCCGCCGGCTGGCCCACGTCTGGAACGAGGCCAACTGCACCGCCTGCGGAGCCTGCATCATCGCCTGTACGGCAACCAATGCCCCGGAAATGATGCATCGCAAGGAAAAAGGCTGGAACTCGCTGGCCTCCAACATCCGGCGTATCGAAAGCCAGAACGCGCAGGGCCGGCCCACCATGATGCTCAGTCAGTGTCAGCACTGCGAGGATGCGCCGTGCGTGCATACCTGCCCGTTCGGCGCCGTGCATTACACCACCGACGGCCTGGTCGACATCGACGAGCGTTTGTGCATCGGCTGCAGCTACTGTGTCGCGGCCTGCCCGTACAACGTTCGCTGGATGCATCCGGAAACCGGCCTGCCGAACAAGTGCATGGGCAGCGCCTGTCTGGAGCTGGTCGCGGCCAATCAGCAACCGGCCTGCGTCCAGGCCTGCCCGGCCAACGCGCGCGACTTCGGTGACCTGAACGATCCAGCCAGCAGCGTCAGCCAGACGCTTCGACGTCTGCCCAACCGGGTGCTGCTCGAAACCGCAGGCACCAAACCCAAGTACTTCATCGTGGAGAGCTCATCATGAATGTCGCCGACCTTACCCTTCAAGCCGATGTCGCTCACTGGAGCTGGACGATCGCGATCTTCCTCTGGTTTGTCGGCATCGCCGGCATGGGTTCCGTGGCCTACTACTTCAGCCGCAAGGCGCCGCTGGCGATCACCATCCTTGTATCGCTGATCGTCGGCCTGCTGTTCGTGGTCAGTCACTTGACCCGCTGGTGGAATCTCCCGATCACGATCTTCTACGCCATCATGGAGTTCTCGTTCAACTTCCAGTCGTGGATGTTCTGGGGCTTTGCCATCCTGTCTGTCCACCTGGTGCTGTCAGCCATCGTCGTCGTTGCCAACATCCCGTTTCTGCAGCGGTTCTGGTTCCTGCGCTGGGCGGCGGTATTGAACAAGAGCAATTTGTTTCTCGGGCTGTTCGCCTTCGCCGGCTTCGGTTCCACGGTTTACAGTGGATTCCTGCTTTCGACCGCCGCCGGCGTGCCGCTGTGGAACACCGCCCTGATTCCGGTCCTCTGGGTGATCAGCGCCAGCGTTGCCACGGTCGCCCTGATCGAACTGTTCTATGTCCTGGGCTGGACCGACGAGCGGGAAGCGGCGTTCGGTCTGCGCTTAGGGATGGGGCTCGACGTCATGAAACTGCTCGCGGTGCTGGCGTTCATCCACATCAGCCTGACGGTCGGCACGATGGGTGCCCAGATCGGGGCGGCGCGGATGTTTTCCGGTGACCTTGCCCTGATGACCTGGGTCGGCGTGATCGGCATCGGCATTCTCCTGCCGCTGGCGATCGGCGGCCTGAGCCTGCTGATCGGCAAGAAGAAGCCGCTGCTGATCGTCTCCTCGGTCGCGGCCCTGGCCGGCGTGCTCTTCCTCAGAGCGGTGGTTCTTCTGGCGGGTGTCTGGGAGCCCCTGGTGATCTGATCTGGCCCGATTCACAGGCCGGCAGTAGAACGCCCCGGGTCGCTGATCCGGGGCGTTTTTTTCTTTCGGAGTCAGCGGCCGAGCTTGAGCATCGGCAGTCACGCGCGCCAATCCCGGCTAGAATGGAGCCGACCGTGATCTCAAGGAAGCAACACCATGCCGAGCTTCGACATCGTCTCCGAGGTCGATCACCACGAACTGTCCAATGCCGTGGACCAGGCCAATCGCGAGGTCGCCACTCGTTTCGACTTCAAGGGCACCGACTCGTCCTTTGAGCTGGCCGACCAGGTCATCACGCTCCAGACCCAGTCGGAGTTTCAGCTCGAACAGATGCTCGATGTGCTCTATTCCAAGCTCGCCAAGCGCGGCATCGACCTGGAGGCCGCTGATCCGCAGGAGCCGGAAATCCTGGCCAGGACCGCCACCCGGCGCGTTCTGATTCGCGAAGGAATCGACAAGGAGCACGCACGCGACATCGTCAAGCGGATCAAGGCGGCCAAGCTCAAGGTGCAGGCCAGCGTTCAGGGTGACGAGGTTCGCGTAACCGGCAAGAAACGCGACGACCTGCAGGCCGTCATCGCGCTGTTGAAGGCAACCGAACTGGGACTGCCGCTGCAGTTCAAGAATTTTCGCGACTAGTGGCCCGCTAGCGGGCGCTGCCCTGCCCCCGCCGCTGTTTCAATCGCGCCGGTTCAGCCGCACTTGGAATAGCCGCAGGCCAGGCAGGTCTGGCAGCCGTCGAGCACGACCATCGCCTTGGTACTGCATTTGTGGCAGACGCTGGCCGAAGCCGGATAAGAGGCTTCGGTGGAATCCGGTGCCGCCGCTTCAGTCACGGTTTTTTTTTCCGCCGTCGGCTCCGCTGAATCCTGCTGCTCGCGAGCCTCGTACTCGGCCCGTTTTTGTTCGAGAATCAGCTGCTGCTGCTCGCTCAGTTCGTCGGGCTCGATCAGTCCGATGCGCTTGAGGTGATGCTCCACCACCGCACCGATATCGGCCACGATCGAGGGCACAAAACGGCCGCCGGGCTTGAAGTATCCGCCCTTGGGGTCGAACACGGCCTGCAGTTCCTCGCACAAGAACGTCACGTCTCCGCCCTTGCGAAACACCGCCGACATCACCCGGGTCAGGGCCACGATCCACTGGAAGTGGTCCATGTTCTTGGAGTTGATGAAGATCTCGAACGGGCGCCGCTGCTCGTGCTCGGTACCGGCGTTGAGCACGATGTCGTTGATGGTCACGTACAGGGCGTGGTCGTCGAGCGGGGTGCGGATCTTGTACGTGGCGCCCTCCAGGCACTCCATGCCTTCGGGGCGCTCCAGCTTCTCGTGCATCCGGATGATTTCGGCCTTGCGCGGAAGCGCGGAGCTCTCCGACCCCTCTTGCTGTTTCTGGCTTTTCTTGTCAGCCACTTGATATCCCACGATTTTCTTTTCTATCTTTACCGTCATGATCGTCTTCTCGCCTGAAGCTAGAATTTGCCGTAATAGCCTTCCTTGAGGGCGTCGAAAAGGTTGGCCGCGGTGTGAACCTCGCCGTCGTATTCGACTTCCTCGTGTCCCTTGAGCTCGACGGTCGAACCGTCTTCGAGTTCGAAGGTGTAGCTCGTCGACTCGAGATCCTTGTCGGTGACGAGAACGCCCTGGAAGGCTTCCGGGTTGAACCGGAACGTCGTGCAGCCCTTCAGCCCCTGCTCCCAGGCAAACAGGTAGATGTTCTTGAAATCCTCATACGGGTAATCGGTCGGCACATTCGCCGTCTTGGAAATCGAGGAGTCGATCCACTTCTGCGCCGCCGCCTGGATTGCCACGTGCTCTCTGGGGGTGATGGTCTCGGCGGTCAGGAAGTAATCGGGCAGCTGTTCTTCGGGCGATTCCGAGTATGGCATCGCGGCTGGATTGACCAGGGTCCGGTAGGCCAGCAGTTCGTAGGAATACACGCTGACCTTTTCCTTGCTCTTGCGGCCCTCGCGAATCACGTTGCGGTTGTAGTGGTGCGCGAAACTCGGCTCGATGCCGTTGGAGGCGTTATTGGCCAGCGACAGCGAAATCGTGCCGGTCGGGGCGATCGAGGTGTGGTGGCTGAAGCGCGCGCCGGTTTCGGCCAGCCGGTCGACCAGCTCGGGCGCAACTTCAGCCACCTTCTGCATGTAGCGACTATAGCGGGCGTGCAGCACGCGCCCCGGTACCCGGTCGCCGGGCTTGTAGCCGTCGGCTTTCATTTCCGGTCGCTGGCGAAGCATCTGCGCGGTGACTTCGAAATCGTCGTTCATGATCGGCGCCGGACCCTTTTCCTCGGCCAGTTCCAGCCCGGTCTCCCAGCCGGCCACGGCCATTTCGCGCGCAACCCGGTCGGTGAACTCCAGCGAGTCGGGCTGGCCGTAGCGCATGCGCAGCATGGTCAGGGTCGAGCCGAGCCCGAGGAAACCCATGCCGTGGCGGCGCTTGTACTCGATTTCGCGCTGCTGTTCGGGCAGCGGCAGGCCGTTGACCTCGACCACGTTGTCGAGCATGCGGGTGAAAATCCTGACCGTGCGCCGATATTCCTCCCAGTTGAAGCGGGCCTGCTCGGTGAACGGATCCTCCACGAACCGGGTCAGGTTGACCGAACCGAGCAGGCAGGCGCCGTAGGGCGGCAGAGGCTGTTCACCGCAGGGGTTGGTCGCACGGATGTTTTCGCACCACCAGTTGTTGTTCTGCTCGTTGATGCGGTCGACCAGGACGAAGCCGGGCTCGGCAAAGTCATAGGTCGAAGTCATGATCATGTTCCACAGTCGCCGAGCCGGCACGGTGCGGTAGACCCGGCAGGCCACCAGCCCTTCCTCGCTGGTCACGTAGCCCTCGGTCGCCGGCCAGTCGCGCCAGATCACCTGGTCCGGATCGTCGAGGTCGAGCTCGTCGGCTTCCGTTTCGAGCACCGGAAACGCCAGCTTCCAGTCCGTATCGCCCTGCACCGCGCGAATGAAATCGTCGGTGATGAGCAGGGAGCAGTTGAACTGGCGCAGGACGCCGTTTTCACGCTTGGCCCGAATGAAGTCCATCACGTCGGGATGAGAGATGTCGAAGGTCGCCATCTGCGCCCCGCGGCGGCCGCCAGCGGAGGAGACGGTAAAGCACATCTTGTCGTAGATGTCCATGAACGACATCGGTCCGGAGGTATGCGCGCCGGCGCCGGAGACGTAGGCGCCCTTGGGCCGCAAGGTCGAGAATTCGTAGCCGATCCCGCAGCCCGCCTTGAGGGTCAGGCCGGCTTCATGGACCTTGCCGAGGATGTCGTGCATGGAATCGCCGATGGTGCCGGAGACCGTGCAGTTGATGGTCGAAGTCGCCGGCTTGTGGGCCTGGGCGCCGGCGTTGGAGGTGATCCGGCCGGCCGGAATCGCGCCTCGCCGGAGCGCCCAGAGAAATTCCCGGAACCAGAGCTCGCGCAGCTCGGGCGTGGCCTCCACGCTCGACAGCGCGCGGGCGACCCGGCGATACGTATCGTCGATCTCGGTGTCGAGAATCTCCCCCGTTTTCGCTTTCAGCCGGTACTTCTTGTCCCAGATGTCCAGCGAAGCTTCCTGAAATGGAATTTCCGGAAGCGCCGCCGTCAAGGCTTCTGCCGAAACACTCATGCCACAACCTCTTGATTTTCCCGAATAGTTTGTACTTATGCACAAGTTGCCAACCGATTTTCCCACAACCTGTTGTGCCATTCCAGGTCGCAAGCCACAACATCTTGTGTTGCGGTCGTGTACCTTACGCCGTGTCGCCAACAGAATCAAGTGGCGCTTTTGACCGAGCCGATCGCATGTTCGATATCGTCTTGTTCCAGCCCGAAATTCCGCCCAACACCGGCAACATCATGCGCCTGTGCGTGAACGCGCCGGCTCGCCTGCACCTGATCGAACCGCTGGGTTTTCGCCTGGACGAGCGCCGCCTGCGGCGGGCCGGAATGGACTATCGGAGCGAAACCGAATGGCGCTGCCATCGCAGCATGGACGATTGCCGTGCCGACCTGGGGCCGCGCCGCTGGGTGGCCCTGAGCACGCGCGGACGGGTCCGCTTCGACCTGTGGGAATTCCGGCCCGACGACGCGCTGCTGTTCGGCAGCGAAACCAGCGGTCTGCCCGACGGGGAGTTGCTCGCATTGCCGCCGGAGCGACGCCTGTACATCCCGCAGTGCCCGGGCGCGCGCAGCCTCAACCTGTCCAATGCGGTCGCGGTGGTCTTGTACGAGGCCTGGCGCCAGCACGGTTATGCGGGCGCGGCGAGCGGCGAGCCGACTAATCGGTTTCGGACTTGAGGTCGCGCTCCATGAGGACCTGGACACCCTTGCGCGGGCTCCAGCCCTCGAACAGGATGCCGTAAACCTGCTCGGTGATCGGCATTTCGACGTGATGGCGCCGAGCCAGCCGCATGGCCTCTTCGGCGGTGCGCACGGCCTCCACGACCTGGCCGATCTCCGCGACCGCCGTTTCCAGGCTCTTGCCCTCGGCCAGCGCCAGGCCCAGCCGCCGATTGCGCGACAGGTCTCCGGTACAGGTGAGCACCAGATCCCCCACCCCTGCCAGACCGGTCAGCGTCAGCGGGCTCGCGCCCAGCGCCCGGCCCAGCCGCATCATTTCGGCCAATCCACGGGTGATCAGGGCGGCACGGGTATTGCCGCCCAGCTCCAGACCGTCGGCGATGCCGCAGGCCACGGCGAGCACGTTCTTGAGCGCGCCGCCCAGCTCGGCCCCGGGAAGATCGGCCGTGTAATAGGCGCGGAAATTGTCGCCGTGCAGCCACCCGGCCCAGGCCGCGCCGAAGGCCGGCGTGGAAGCGGCCACGGTGACCGCGGTGGGCAGCCCTTGGGCGACTTCGCGGGCGAAGGACGGGCCGGTGATCAGGGCCAGCGGCAGTTCGTCGCCCAGAGCCTCCCGGGCCACCTCGTGCAGCAGTCGGGCGCTGCCCGGCTCGAAGCCCTTGGTCGCCCAGGCCAGGCCGGTATCGACCGACAACCAGGGCCGGATTCGATCCAGGGTTTCGACGAAGGCATGCGAAGGTGTGACGATGAGCAGATGCTCGCTGTTCTCGCAGACCGCTTCCAGGTCCGCGCTGATGTCCAGCGAGTCGGGAAAGGGGATTCCCGGCAGAAAACGCTCGTTGCAGCCGGCGGCCTGCACCGCGGCCACGTGCGCCTCGTCGATGTCCCACAACCGGACCCGGTGCCCGCGCCGGGCCAGATGCATGCCCAGCGCGGTGCCCCACGATCCGGCACCCAGTATGCCGATGCGCCGGTCGTCCATTTCGGTGTTCAGTTGACGCTGCCGTCTTCGGCCGGCGCCTCGGGCTGCGCCTGCTGCTGGGATTCCGCCAGCCGCTGGCGGAACACGGCCTCGAAATTGATCGGCTGCAGCGGCGGCAGGTAGAACCCACCGGCAGTGATCATGGATCCGATCTGGGTGCGGTTGTAGGGGAACAGCACGTTCGGGCAGAGCACGTTGATCACGTACGGCATCTGCTCTTCGGCGATGTTGGCGAACTGGAAGATGCCACCGTACTGGACCTCGCAGACAAACGCGGTGCTTTCACCCTGCTTGGCGGTCACGGTCACGGTCAGAATGACCTCCATCCGGTCCTCGGCCACCTTGGCGGTGCGCTGGGCAAGGTTGAGGTTGATGTCGGGCTGACCGCCGGACTGATCCAGCTCCTGCGGCGACTTGGCTTCGAACGAAGCGTCCTTGAGATAGATGTGCTGCATGACCATCTGCATGCCGCTGTTTTCTGTGGCGCCCGCCTGGGCGGCGGAGTTACCTGCTGTCTCGTCAGCCATGTGATTCCTTTAGGTCCGTTGAAGATGTTGAACAATGTCGGAGAGGATAGCGCAAAGCGCCCTCAACCCCGTTCGTTTTCGGCCCGATCCTGCCCCCGATCCTGTTTCTTGCCGGGCTTGCCTTTCTTGCCGGCCTTGTCCTTGTGACGACTGACCGGCTGGTTGTCGCTGACCCACTGCGTCAGGCCGCCGGCCAATGCGTGGACGCGCTCGAATCCGAGTTTGACCAGGCGGTTGGCCATTTGCGGTGACACCTGTCCACGCTGACAGTACACCAGGACCGGTCGCTCCTTGTGCTTGAGCAGCTGCTGATTACCGGCCTCTATGCGCGACGGCGGCATGTGCACCGCGCCGTTGATGTGGCCCTTGGCGAAATCGGTGCTGTTGGAAACATCGATGATCAGCGGGTCTTCCCGGTTGATCAATCGAACGGCCTCCAGCGTTCCCAGTTCTTTCCATTTTCGACCCAGACGGGCCGCTTCCCAGGCAAGCCAGGCCACCACCACGGCCACGAAGAGTCCGCTCAGGAGCAGGTTGTTGCCGATGAATTCGATGAACTGGTCCATGCCGGATAGGGGCCCTTGGTCAAACTCCCCATTATCAGTGATTCCGCCGGACCGTGCCAGCACCTGTTCCCCGGCTGTGGAATAATCGACCTCGTTTGCAGAATTCAGGACCGTCATGAATCGACCCGCACCGCTGCTGCTGCTTATTCTCGACGGCTGGGGATATCGTCCCCCGGCCCCGGACAACGCCATCTCCGAGGCCCGAACGCCGAACTGGGACCGTCTCTGGGCCGAATCCCGGCACGGTTTCCTCAATACCTCGGGCGAACAGGTCGGTCTGCCGGCCGGACAGATGGGCAACTCCGAAGTCGGTCACATGAATATCGGGGCCGGTCGCGTGGTCTACCAGGAACTGACACGGATCAACAAGTCCATTGCCGAGGGCGATTTCAAGACCAATCCGGCGTTTCGAGAAGCCCTGGCCGCGGCAGCCGCCGGCGGCGGCACGGTTCACTTGATGGGCCTGGTCTCTCCGGGCGGGGTGCACAGCCACGAAGAGCACCTGCTGGCGTTGCTGGACCTGTGCAAGGAGGCCGGAAGCGATTCGATCGCCGTGCACGCCTTTCTCGACGGGCGCGATACCCCGCCGCGCAGCGCCGAGCCGTCGCTGCGCCGGCTGGAGCAAGCAGTCGGCGAAATGGGCGGCGCCCGCGTGGCCAGCGTCTCGGGACGCTATTACGCCATGGACCGCGACCAGCGCTGGGAACGGACGCAGCGAGCCTGGCAGGCGATGGTCGAGGCCAGCAGCGACTTTCGTGCCGCCAGCGCCGGCGAGGCGCTGGCCGAGGCCTACGCCAGGGGCGAAGACGACGAGTTCGTCCAGCCCACCCTGATAGATTCCGGCGTCCCGATCCGCGACGGCGACGTGGTGATCTTTTTCAATTTTCGGGCCGATCGCGCGCGCCAGCTCAGCCGCGCTTTCTGCGACCCCGGATTCAGCGAATTTCCGGCGTCTCGCCCACGACTGGCGGCCATGGTGACCATGACCCAGTACCAGGACGACCTGCCCTGCAACGTCGCCTTTCCGCCGGAAACGCTGCCCGACCTGCTCGGCGAGGTCGTCGCGCGGGCGGGCATGCAACAGCTGCGTATTGCCGAGACCGAAAAGTACGCCCACGTGACCTATTTTTTCAACGGCGGTCAGGAGAAGGTCTTTGCCGGCGAGGAACGGATACTCGTTCCTTCCCCCAAGGTCGCAACCTACGATCTACAGCCGGAAATGAGCGCCCCGGAGCTTGGCCGGAAGCTGATCGACTGCATCACGGCACAGCGTCATGACCTGATCGTGTGCAACGTCGCCAATCCGGACATGGTCGGGCACACCGGTCGAATGGAAGCAGCCGTTGCCGCCGTCGAAGCCGTCGATCGGCTGCTCGGTGCCGTGCGCGAGGCGATCGATTCCGCCGGCGGCGAAATGCTGATCACCGCCGATCACGGCAACGTCGAGCAGATGCGCGATCCCGAGACCGGTCAGGCGCATACCGCCCATACGCTCAATCCGGTCCCCCTGCTCTACCACGGGCCGCGCCGGCCGGAACGGATCGACGACGGCAGCCTGCGCGATCTTGCTCCGACCATCCTGGCCCTGCTCGGCCTGGACCAGCCCGCGGCAATGACCGGGCGCTCGCTGCTCGATGCGTCGGCGTGAGCGGACCGTCGTCGGTGCCTGCGCTGTCGTACTGACGGTCCTGGCGCCAGCAGCGGTCGCCCAGGATGCAGCGCAGCTGGAGCGTGAACTCGAAGAAATCCGCGGCCAGATCGAGCGGATCCAGACCCGCCTGGAGGAGGATCTCGAGCAGCGCGACAGTACCCAGCAGGCCCTCGCCGAGGCCGAACGGGCGCTGGCCGAGGCCGGCAGAGCCCGGCGCGAGACCCGGAAACGCCTGGAGCAGGCCACGGTCCGCATCGACACCCTGAATGCACGGATCGACAGCACCGGCGGGCTGCTTGCCGAGAGCGCCGAGCGCCTGTCGGCGCAGCTGCGTCTGGTTTACCAGCAGGGATCGCCCTCTCGCCTGCAGCTGCTGCTCAACCAGCAGGACCCGCGTCGCCTGCGTCGCCACCTCGCCTATCACGGGTACCTGTCGCGCGAGCGCATGGCCTTGATCGACGAGCTGCAGCGTCTTCGCCGGTCGCTGCTCGAGGATCAGCGCGATCTCGAGCGTGAGAGGGCCAGCCTGGCCGAACTGGAAGCGGCCCAGGCCGAGACGGCGGCACGCATCGATCGCGAGCGCGCCAACCGCGACCGGGCGGTGCGCCAAATCAACCAGCGCATCGCCACGCGCAGCGAGCGCGTCGCCGGGCTGCGCCGGGACGCCGAAGAACTGGAAGCGCTCATCGAGGAACTGGCTCAAGCGCTCAAGGAAGTGCCGATGGATGTGGATGTGCCGTCCATCCTGGAACTGGCCGGCGCCTTGCCGCCCCCGCTGGAAGGGCGCCTGGTCCGACGTTTCGGGGACCCGCGCGGAGGCGAGGTTCGCTGGACCGGCTGGCTGCTGGAAGCGCCGGCCGGCACCGAGGTCCGGGCCATCGCCCACGGGCGTGTCGCCTACGCCGAGTGGTTGCGCGGTTATGGCATGCTGGCCATCATCGATCACGGCGATGGCGTCATGAGCCTGTACGGTCACAACGAGACTTTGCTGAAGGGCGTGGGCAGCTGGGTCAACCCGGGCGATGTCATTGCTTCGGCCGGACGTTCCGGCGGCGCTGACCGGGATGCCCTGTACTTCGAGCTCCGCAAGGACGGCCAGCCGGTCGACCCGTCCGACTGGCTGGCACGGCCGTGAACCGCATGGGGCGGCTTTTCGTACTGGCGTTGTCGACGTCGATGCTGATCATTGCCCCGGTCGCGGCCGGCCCGCCGGCGCGGATCGCGATCGTCATCGACGATCTGGGCTATCGGCCGGAACTGGATCAGGCCGTGCTGAATCTCGATGCCCGGATCGCGGTTGCCGTCATCCCCGGTGGTCCCCGGTCGAGGGAAGTGGCCGGGCAAGCCGCGCACCAGGGACGCGAAGTTCTCATCCATCTGCCCCTCGCCCATGCCGCGTCCGGCATCTGCGAGGCCGCGCCCTGCCCTCGCCGGGAGTGGTCGGCCGAGCGCATGCGCATGCACCTGGAATGGGCCGACCGGCAGGTGCCCCGGGCTGTCGGGCTGAACAACCATCAGGGCAGCCTGTTCACGGCCGATGAAGCCTCGACCCGTCGCCTGGTCGAAGGCCTGGTCCTGCTCAACCGGCAGCGCGAAAAACCCCTGTTTTTGATCGACAGTCGAACCACGCCGCACAGTCATCTGGCACGTGAAGCGATGCGGGCCGGCATCGCGGCCGGACAGCGGCACGTGTTTCTGGACCACGAGCGATCGCCGGAAGCAATCGCCCGGGCATGGGGCCGGGCCATCGAGCGGGCCATGGATAAAGGCCACGCGATCGCCATTGGACATCCCTATCCGGAAACCGTCGAATTCCTGGCCGGGGTCGTCACCACGCTCGACGGCAGCGCCGTTGGCCTGGTGCCGGTCAGTGAACTGGTCGCCCGGGCCGAGCTCGGCTTGACTCCGCCCGGGCAGGCCGCCGCTGCCCGGGCCTACCGCCCGTCGACCGAGTAGCCGGCGGGACG
>JAWLFD010000180.1:0-5049 GCA_041685745.1 Wenzhouxiangella sp. | reverse complement strand
TCTTCGGCGCCATCATCGGCAAACTCTCCGGTCACCGCAAAGGGAAAGCCCAGACCCACGCGCTCCGGCACGCGGAGATCCAGAATCTCCGGTGGATCGTCAACGTAGATCACCTCGATCTCGACCGTGGCCGGCGCTGAGTCATCCACACCGTCGTTGGCCACGAACACGAAGCCGTCGGTCCCGAAGTAGTCGGCATCCGGCGTGTAGGTGAACGTGGCCGTGGCGTTGTCGCTTGCAACCAGGCTGATCTGGCCATGGACCGGCGGCTCGACGATGGTATAGCTCAGCGTGTCGAGCCCATTGACGTCGATCCCTTCGATGCCGTCGGGGTCATCGGCAAGCAGGGTGATATCGACTGGCTGGCCTTCCGGCGTGACCACCGACTGCCCCTCGGCGATAGGCGGGCGGAAGTTGCGCGCCACGTCAATCGTGACGGTGCCGACATTGCTGTCGGCCAGGCCGTCGCTGGCGATGAACTGGAAGCTGTCGGTTGCGGTATGGAAATCGAAGTTGGAGACGTAGGTGACCGTGGCCGAGTCGTCGGTGATGTCCTTGAGCGGCGAGGTCTCGAACACATGGACGAAGCCCTCCTCGCGATCGACCACGTAGAACTGGGTGGAGTTGACCGAGACCGCCCGGGGCCGGCCCATGTTGCCGAGCACGAAACCGGGCTGTTCGCCCTGGTTGATGCCGCTGCCGGTCGACAGGGCCTGGCCGGCGAAGGTACCGTCGGGGGCAAAGCGCTGGACACGGAAGTTGTCCCATTCGGCCACATACAGCACATCATTGGGGTCGATCGCGGCATACAGCGGTGTATTGAACTGCCCGGGTTGATCACCCGCAGGATCGCCGCGCGTGCAGGTGGCATCGGTGCAGGCGAAACCCTTGCTGACCTGCTTGTCCTCGTCGCAGGCGTTATTGGCGCTGGTCGCACAGCGGCCCATCCAGCCGATGTATTCGCCGGCCACAAACTGACCCTGGTCATCAAATCCCGAGGGGCTGAACTTCTCGATCCGCTCGTTGGCGCAGTTGACCATGTACAGATTGCCGTTGGAGTCAACCTCCATGGCATAGCCCAGCGAGCTGCTGCCGGCGCATGACGGGCTGGGCGTGGGGAAGGCGGTGGTATTGAGAGTGGCCAGAAAAATCGGGTTGGGCGGATCATTGCGGATATCGAAGGCATGGATCCGCTGCTTGTCGGTCACGTACAGCAGGCCCTGCTGGCTGTCGACCCGGGCGTAGGCCACCGACTGCACGTTGACCGGTGAATTGGAGCTGTTGACCCGGCCCAGCGACTGACAGAATTCGGGGCGATTGGCCTTGCCGACAAAGTCGGTCGCGCAGCGGTTGACCGCGATCTCGCGGCTGGAGCCTGACCCGATCGTCTGGATTTCATAGATGAAGCCATCGCGATCCAGGACAAGGGCATCGTTGAAGCCCCGATACTCGATCTGGCCGATGAAGTTGCCGTCGCGGTCCCAGGTCGAAATGCGCGCGAAATTGCTGGCACCGCTGCTGGTGCACTGCCAGTAGCTGTCGACCATGTAGACCTTGCCGGCATCGTCGACCTGCACGAATTCAGGCTCATAGACCCAGTCCACGTCGATCTTTTCGCTGTTCGGCCGGCCGTCCGGAATCTGGCAGACATTGGTGGTGAGCCAGCCGGAGCGATTGCTGCTCAGGTAGAAGGCTTCCCCGTAAGGCCCGCCGGGGCTGGTGCGGTAGTCCTCGATGAAGAACGGGTACAGGGGCGCGATGAACTCGCCGTTGGCCGGCCGCTGGCTGATCCGGAACGACAGCGGATCGAAGCGGCCGTCGAGAACGTCCGGATCGCTGCCGCTGAGCACGATATCGACCGGTTGCGAGGTCAGGGTGCCGGCGCTGACATCGAAGACGAACGGTGCGGTGTTGGTCCCCTCGTCCTTGATGGTGATCAACTGATCGGCAAAGCTGGCGTTGCCGGAGGCGTCTGTCGCGCTCCAGGTGATGGCCGAGCGACTGTTGATCGGATAAAACAAGGGGCCGTCATTGGCGATGACCGGATCCGGATCGGCCAGGTCGACCACCCGGGCCGCACCCAGGTTGACCTGATCGGCATTGAGGCCTGCTTGCGTCGCCGGCACTTCGATGACCCGGCTGGGCGGCGGCACCATGATCGGCGCCTGGGTGTCCTCGACGAGGATCTGCTGGAGCAGCGAAGCACTGTTGAAGCCGCCGCCGGGCAAAGGACCCGAGTCGCGCACGGTCCAGGTGATCCCGTTCGTGCCGATGCCCAGCAGCGGGCCGGCATCATTGCCCAGGCTGAATGGCTTGCCACAGGGGTCGAAAGCATCGATCGTGGCGCGCAGATCACCGGCCACGCGCTGATACAGCACGCCGCCGAAGTCTGTGGCTTCCAGGGTGATGACCGGCTGGCTGGTCGAGATCTCGGGCGGCACCTGTTTCCAGATCTGGATTTGCTGCTCGCGCTCGTGGACGACCGAGGTGCGGCCGTCGAACAGTTGGGCGGCGGTGACCAGACCCAGCTCCTGGGCAATATTCCTGATCACCTGTTCGGCAGCATTCAGCGAAGCGGCCTGGCGCGCGGCCGACCAGCCCTGATTGGCGACCGCCGCGCCATATTTGACCGAGTTGTAGACCAGCAGGCTGGCCGGGATGATGATGTCGAAGGCATCCGAAATCTGGGTTTCAGCGCGCCACCGGATCCGATGGTTGCCGGACGGCAGGGCCACCGGCTGACTGGAAAACCGATCCGGCAGGATGTACGGGTTGACCGCATGGACGTTGACATCGGTGTTGGCATGGACCACCTGAACCTGACCCGTGCGGGTGAGTTGGCCCCATTCGCCGGGCACGTTACGAAGTGTGGCGAAGCCCAGCAGATTCTTGTAGCCGGCGGTCGACTGCGGCAGATCAAATTCGAAATGACAGCCATCACCGGAATTCGGCCAGTCGGACCAGTCGCCGGGCGTCACGAAGATCGCGCGGGTGTCCTTGAGTCCGAGATTGGTGCCGAAGGTCACCGCACTGGCCGGGATGCCGAACAGCGGATCGGGCACAAAGGAAATCGGCAGGGCCGCGTTGTGGGTGCCGATCAGGGCGGCAATCCGAATTTCCAGATCATCGTTGAGGTCGGCCCTGGCAGCATCGGAAACCACTACAGCCAGGATGGCTGAAGCCAGGCTAATCAGCAGGCGAGAAGCAGTCATGGTCAACACTCGGAATCTGGGAACTCATTGCCTTATGCGTCCTGGCAGCTAGAATCGAATCACTTTCGCCGGAAAAATCGCATGCGCCGCGAGGACAACACCGAGTTCACCATTCTTTTGCGCCGGTCGGCGTCCGGTGACCTGGCGGCCCGCGACGCGCTGTGGGGACAAATCCATGGCCAGCTGCGGGCGATGGCCAGACAGCGGCTGGCTCGCGAGTTTGGCAATGCCGGCTGCGATGCGACGGAGCTGGTCCATGAGGTGTTCTTCAAGCTCGAACCGCTAAAAGTCGAACCGCAGGACCGTCTCCATTTTTTGGCCCTGGCGGGCCGCGCCATGCGCCAGGTGCTGGTCGATCAGGCTCGCGCCCGCAGCGCGGAAAAGCGCGGCTCAGGCCAGGCTGCCCTCATCCTGCTGACCCAGTATGGCGGCCAGGCCGCCGAGCCGCTCGACCTGCTGGACCTGGAAGCCGCGCTGGCAGAACTCGAACGGCTCGATCCGCGCAAGGCCAGGGCCGTGGAGTTGAGCTACTTTTCTGGCCTGACTGACGACGAGGTCGCCGAAGCGCTGGAGGTTTCTTCCGCCACGGTCAAGCGTGATCTGCGCAGCGCACGTGCCTGGCTGGCCTCGGCCTTGAAGTAGGCCGACGATCCGAACGCTTGGTTGAATTGCTCGATCCAGTCGGCCAGGACGGGAAGGGCAGATGCTGCCGGCCCTTTCGCCAGAACGTTGGCGACATCATAGGCTTACTGCGGCTGCTGCAAATGCGCCAATATGGCTTCAGCCTCTTCAAGCAGCATTTCCTGGTTATCTCGGACCAGGCTTTGCAGTTGTGCCAGCGTCGCATAGTAAGCCTGGACCTGGCGGCGCTCCTCCGGAGTCCATTTCAAATCATTTGTCACCGCTGCGACAGCAGGGACCAGGACGATGATCTGGAAATCGACGGCCTGGAGCGTCTTGCGGCTTTTCTCGGCCAATAGTCCGGCCCAGCGCGAGAGCCGCAGGCGCAGCTGCCGATCGCTGATCGCACTAGTGTTACCGCTGGTGACCAGGGCCTGAACGATGCCCATTTCCGGATCGAAGCCGGCCCAGTCGGGGAAGGCCGCGTAGTGTTCGTTGAAGAAGGTCTCGTCACGCGCCAGAAGTTCTGCGTCGCTCATTGTCGTCAACCGCAAAAACCGTTCGGCGACTTGTCGGGGTCATCGGCGGCAGGCTCGCATGGATAGAAGGATGCCCAAGCACTGCATCACTCAGTCGACTCAAGCATACCAGCCCGGCTTGACCGTCACTGTTCAGAACCTAGTGGGCCATGCGGCGATGCCGAGGATCACTAACCCCCATGGCGTCCCTATTCTTGCGAGTGGCTCAGACGAATTCGCCCGCGGCCTTGCCCGAAGCCCAGGCCCACTGGAAATTGTGACCGCCCAGGTGGCCGGTGACGTCGACCACCTCGCCGATGAAAAACACGCCGGGCAACTTGTTGGCTTCCATGGTCTTCGATGACAGCTCATCGGTGTCCACCCCGCCGATCGTGACCTCGGCGGTGCGGTAGCCTTCCGTGGCCGCCGGCCATACGGTCCACGGCTGGCAGCGTCGGACGATATTGGCAATCGCCGCATCACCCAATTCGGCCAGGCGCGGGTTGCCCAGCCACAGCTCGCACCAGCGCTCGACCAGGCGGCGCGGCAGATACTCGGCCAGGATGGTTTTCAAGTGCATGCGCGGCCGTTCGGCGCGCAGCTGCTTGAGGGTGTCGGCCAGGCCCAGCTCGGGCAACAGGTCGATCCGGACCGGCTCGCCCGGCTGCCAGTAGGACGAGACCTGGAGCATGGCCGGC
>JAWLFD010000179.1:0-5092 GCA_041685745.1 Wenzhouxiangella sp. | reverse complement strand
CAAACCGGTCGCCGCCTGCCACCAGCCCGCCTTGCGATCGGTCAGTTCAGCGTCGCCCAGCATCCGGTAGCTGGCTGCCGGCAGAACCAGGATGGCGACCAGCAACGAGCAGATGATGGCCGCCGATATGACCACGGCCAGATCGGCGAACAGCTGCCCGGCCTCGTCCTGGAGAAAGATCACCGGGACGAAGATGGCAACGGTGGTCGCGGTCGAAGCCAGCAGGGCGCCGTAGACCTGGCCGGTGCCCCGGTCGGCCGCCTCCAGCGGCGCGCGACCCATTTCTCGCTGTCGAACGATGTTTTCCAGCACCACGATCGCGGCATCGAGCACCATGCCGACGGCAAAAGCCAGCCCGGCCAGCGAGATGACGTTGAGCGTGCGGCCGGCACCGTCGAGCACCAGGAAAGCGAAACAAAGGCACAGCGGAATGGCCAGTGCGACCATCAGGGTCGCGCGCATCTTGCGGAAGAACCACCACAGCACCACGATGGCCAGACCCATGCCCAGCAGCAGGTTGGTGGCGACCATGGCGATCGACTGGCGGATGTAGATGGTGTCGTCGGAAACCTGGGTGATGGAAAGCCCGGCCGGCTCGAGGTGGGTCTGGCGCAACTCCTCGATCACGGACTTCAGATTTCCCATCACCTCCAGTACGTTGACCCCGGGCTCGGCGATCACGTTCATGGCGATGGATGGCCCACCATTCTGGGTCATCACCCCGCTGGAATCGCGCATGGTGCGCTCGACCCGGGCAACGTCGCGCAGGTATACCGGTCGGCCCTCGCGCCAGTCCAGAACCAGGTTTTCCAGGTCCGCCACCTCGTACTGGCCGGCGAAGCGCAGCGTGAACTGGCGTCGCCCGACCTCCTGGAAACCGCCGGACACGTCGGCGTTCTGACCCAGACGCTGCCCGATGCGGGTGAGATCCACGCCGATGGCCGCCGCACGGAAGGGATCGAAAGTGACCCGGATTTCGAACGGGCGCCCGCCGCGCGGGTTGGCCGAGGACACGCCGGGGATGCGCTCCAGGCGCTCGCGGACCACTTCGTCGACGAAATCCTGATACTCGATGATCGGGCGCGTGTTGTCGGCCATCGGCCGGATGGCGAACCAGGCGATGGTGTCGCCAAACTGGTCGGAGCCGACCCGCACCGTCGGCTCGCTGGCATCGGCCGGGTAGCGCGGTACCTGGTTGAGCCGATTGATCACCTCGATCAGGACCCGGTTCAAGTCGACGTTGACATCGAATTCCAGGTTGATCGAAGCCCTGCCCTGCCGTGCGGTGGAGGTCATTCGCTGCAGGCCGGGCACGTCGCGCAGCTGGTCTTCCTGGGGCTCGAGGATTTCCGACTCCACTTCGGTCGGCGCAGCTGCCCGCCAGCCGGTGCTGATGCTGATGGTCGGGCGGTCGATGTCGGGCGTGAGCTGGATCGGCAATCGATTCAGACTGATCAGGCCGAAAATCACGAGCAGGATGCAACCCACGGCGACCGCCACCGGGTTGCCCAGCCCAAGGCGGGTCAAAGGCACCAATAATTCTCCACTTCCGAAGGCGGCGAAGAGTACCAGAACCGGGTCATCAACGCGTCAACGACTTTTGTGAAGACAGATTTTGCGATTGATTCGAGAAATTGGCGCCTGATGCCTGATTCCTGTAGCATAAAAGCCTTACAAGGCTGGCGGAAAACAGCCCGTGCAATCGATTGACTTCATCGTCGCCACCCTGCTGGCAGCCGGCCTGGTCGCTCTGCTGCTGGCCGGGCTGATGTGGATGTTCCTGCGCTCGCTGGAATACCGTTTCCTGCAGCAGCTGGCGCTGGCTTTCAGCATGCTCGGCATTCACCTGGGCATGATCGCCCTGGCTTTCATGCTGGGACAGGACGGCGGGGCCGTGGCCGCCGCCCGTCCGGTTTTTCTTGGCCTGTCCCTGGTCGCCTTCTTTCCTTTCCTGGCCTGGCTGACGCTTGGACTGCTCAGCGGCCTGCGGCAATGGTCCAGGCAGGACATGAACGAGCGCGCCGTCGTCGGCGGCGCGGCGGCGGTCGGACTGTGCGTCGGGACAGTCGTTGCCCTGCCCGGCTCACCGCAGGCCCTGGTCCAGTTTCTCTGGCTCCCGCTGCCCTACGCGGTGGCCGGGGGTGTTTTCCTGGCCCTGGCCACGCGCCTGAACCGGGCTCGGCTGAACTCACCGGCCCTGATCAGTCCGATCATGGGGGTCGGGAGCTTCGTCCTGATGGGGCTGTTCCTGCTCTACGTCAGCGCCACCGCCCTGTTCATTTCGGCAAGCGAACTTTTGCTGGTCCGAGCGCCATTGCTCGGGCTGATGGGGCTTTTGTGCCTGGGCCTGATCGGTCTGAGCATCGTCATCTGGCTGCTGGAAAACGAACAGGAACGGGCCCGTTCGGCGCGCGTCAAGGCCTTGGCCGCCGAGCAGCGACTATTGTATTTCCGCACCCATGATGCGGCCACCGGTCTGCCGAACAGGCGCCAGGTGCAGAACCTGCTCAGCCAGGAAATTCTCCAGACGCGGGTCAACAAACAGCGCCGCGTCGCCGTTCTCGGACTGGGCATTCACCGCTTCAAGGCCGTCAGTGAAGCCGTCGGCTGGCACCGAACCGAAGACATGATGCGCGACTTGAGCCGCCGCATCCGCGACAAGCTGCCGGAGCACTTCGTTCTGGGCCGGACCGGCGAACGCGACTTCATCATCCTGATGCCCAACATCCGTCGTCGGGAAGACGCCGTCGGACACGCCAACAAGATTCTGGCGCGCCTGCGGCTGCCCTTCCAGCACAATGACCAGGAGTTCTTCCTCAAAGTCAGCGGCGGCATGTCCATCGGGCCGGATCACAGCGACGATGCCGCGGTGCTGCTCAATCAGGCCCATCGGGCCCAGCTGCAGTCAGCTTCGGCGGGCAGGGAATTGATACTGCACCAGGCTTCCAGCATGGAGCCGGGACCGGGCAACCTGATCCATCGGGAAACCGAACTGCGCCAGGCCTGCCGGGAAGGCCAGTTCGTCCTTCATTTCCAGCCCCTGATCAGCATTCGCAAGCGCAGCATCGCCGGCTTCGAGGCGCTCCTGCGCTGGCAGCATCCGACGCGCGGCATCCTGACGCCGGAGCATTTCCTGCAGGACGCGGCCTCGCTGGGCGTGCTCGACGAGATGGAAGACCAGATTTTCTCCCTGGCGCTGGATCAGCTGGCCGACTGGCATCGCGATCTCGCCCTGGCTCCGGTCAGCGTGTCGATCAATGTTTCGGCCGAGCGCTTTCAGCACCCGGACCTTCCGGACAAGCTGGTCGAAATGTGTCGCACCCGCGGCATCAGCCCGGGTTACGTGGACATGGAGCTGACCGAGAACGCCGCGATCACCGATTTCGAGGCTGGCCTGGACACGATCCAGCGACTGCGCGAACAAGGCATCAAGGTCAGCCTCGACGACTTCGGCACCGGCTACAGTTCTCTGGCCCATCTCCAGCGCCTGCGGGTCGACTACGTCAAGCTCGACCGCAGCTTCGTCAAAGGCATCGAGCACGACCAGCAGCAACTGGCCCTGACCCGTGCGATCGTCGAGCTGATCCACAGCCTTGGCATGGGGGTTCTGGCCGAGGGGGTCGAGACCCGCAGTCAGCTGGGGCATCTGATTCAGTGCCGGGTCGACTTCGTCCAGGGCTATCTGCTCGGCCGACCGCAGCCGGCCGAGGCTTACCACGCATTGCTGGAACAGAAATACATCAGCTCTTTCTGAGCTCGCTTTTCGAAAGCGCGTCGGCAATGCGCGCCGTTCGCTCGCGCCGCAGCGCCTCGGCCACCTCCTGGCCGCGCAGGCCGGTTCTGGCCAGCGCGCCACCGTCCACGGCCGCGGCCGCGGCCGCCGCGCGGCGCCACAGCTGCGCCTGCGGATATTCCTCGCGCTCCGGGTCCGACCGACCCACGAAGTCCGCCTCGCAGGCCAGCAGAAAGCCCGGCAGGCGTTCCGGGCGCCGGAAGGCGTCGAGTCGCTCGAGGACCCGCAGAACGCCGGCCGGGTCCAGCTCGCCGATCCTGTGGACCTGGCGGCACAGCGCGCCGACCAGTTCGGCCATCTCCCGACAGGCAGCGGGCACGCGCAGACGCTGACACAGCGCGCGAATCGAGCCGCGCGAGTCTTCCGCGCCCGCGACCAGCAGCGCAAAGCGGACCGGCAGGTCGGCTCCGAGTTCGGCCGCATGATCCAGCGCCAGGAGCATCCGCCACCCCGCCCCGGGTCTTGCGAACCGGGCATCGACCTCGGGCAGGATCACCGCCAGTGCACCCACCTCGCGCAGCACATCGACAAAGCGCGAGGGCTTCGGGTGCATCAAGGCCCGACTCATCTCCTGCCAGACGCGCTCGGCGACCAGATGCTCGACCTCCCCGCTTCGAACCATTTCCCGGCACAGCTCCAGGGTTCGCGGAGCGATCTCGAAGCCGGTGAACCGGGTGGCGAAACGGGCCAGGCGAAGAATGCGCACCGGGTCTTCACGAAAGCACTCGGAAATGTGGCGCAAGCGCCCGGCCTGCAAGTCCAGCCGACCGTGAAATGGATCGATCAGGCGCCCGTCGGGGGCCAGGGCCATCGCGTTGATGGTCAGGTCGCGGCGCGCGAGATCTTCTTCCAGGCTTACCTCCGGGCCGGTCCGGAACACGAAGCCGCGATAGCCGTGACCCTGCTTGCGTTCGGTCCTGGCCAGGGCATACTCCTCGCCGGTTTCGGGGTGCAGGAAAACCGGGAAGTCCTGACCGACCGGTCGGAAGCCGCGGCGAACCAGTTCTTCCGGACCGACACCAACCACCACGAAATCCCGATCGCCGGCCGGCAGCCCGAGCAAGCGGTCGCGGACCGCCCCGCCGACCTCGTAAACGCTCAGGCCCTGCAGCCGCGGATCACTGTCAGCATCATGAGACATCCCCCGGATCAGACCGTCATTCGCTGCATTGAAATCCGCCCGCCGTGCCGGCTTGCCGCGGCAGGATGGACCTGGCCAGCACGGCCGGCGGTCGCTCCAGCTGCCATTCGTAAATGGTCGCGAAGGCGAGCACTCGGGGCACGTAGTCGCGGGTTTCG
>JAWLFD010000011.1:0-20785 GCA_041685745.1 Wenzhouxiangella sp. | reverse complement strand
GAGTCCAGCATCTGCATCTCGTTGGCGATCACTTCGGTGGTCCAGCGGTCATTGCCGTCGCGGTCCTGCCACTTGCGGGTCTGGAGACGGCCCTCGAGGTAGACCTTGCTGCCTTTTTTCAGATATTCGCCGGCAACCTCTCCCAGGCGGCCGAACAGGACGACGTTGTGCCACTCGGTGTTCTCGCGCTGCTCGCCGGTCTGACGATCGCGCCAGCTTTCCGAGGTCGCCACTCGCAGGTTGGTGACGGCGTTACCGCCGGCCGTATGCCGGGTTTCGGGATCCGCCCCCAGGTTTCCGATCAGGATCACCTTGTTGATGCCTCGCGCCATGCTTTGCTGCTCCTGTTGCGTGTCCGATTGTGACGAAAAAGTCTAGCACAGCGACCCCCGCCCGCCTCGGCCGGCAATTTCTTGTCTTGGCGTAGGATTCCGGCTCGTATAATGCCCGACCATGAATGACGTGAGCGCGACCACGATCCCCCGCACCCTGAACGATGTCCTCGACCTGAGCCGGGGCGATCGTCAGGCCATTGATGCTTTGATCTCCAGGCGTCTGGCTTCCGACGTGGTGCTGGTCAACCAGATCGGCCATCACATCATTCACAGCGGCGGCAAACGGCTCAGGCCCCTGCTGCACGTGCTCTGCGCCCGCGCCGCCGGCTACAGCGGCGACCATCACGTCCAGCTTGCGGTGATCATCGAATTCATCCATACCGCAACCTTGCTTCACGATGACGTCATCGACGAATCGGGGCTGCGCCGCGGTCGCGAAACCGCCCACCGGATCTGGGGCAATGCCGCCTCTGTGCTGGTCGGCGATTTTCTCTATTCCAGAAGTTTCCAGTTGATGGTGGAGCTGGATCGACTGGCGATCATGCGCATCCTGGCCGATACCACCAACACCATCGCCGAAGGCGAAGTGCTGCAGCTGATGCAGATGGGCAATCTGGATCTGACCGAGCAGGACTATTTTCGCGTGATCTCCGACAAGACGGCCTGCCTGTTCGCCGCCAGCGCAAGGCTCGGAGGCGTCATCGCCGAACGCGATGCCGCCACCTGCGGCCGAATGGAACAGTTCGGCCTGAAGCTGGGTCAGGCCTTCCAGATCGCCGACGACGTTCTCGACTACCAGGCAAACGACGCGGAACTGGGCAAGAACCTGGGCGATGATCTGGGCGAAGGCAAGGTGACGCTTCCGCTGATTCTGGCCCTGCAACAGGCCGAGCCCCGGGATGCGGAGCAACTGCGCGGCATCATCGCCGAAGGCAATGTCGGCGGACTCCCCGAAGCGCGGCGAATTCTCGAAACGACCGGTGCGCTGGAGCAGTCGCTGGAGCGGGCACGAGCGCTGGCCGCTCAGGCCGAGAGCTTGTTGGAAGGGCTTCCCGACTCGCCCTACCGAGCCGCACTCTCCGTACTGACCCGCTACGCCGTGGATCGATCCCTGTAGTCGCGAACCGCCTGCCGGAACTGATCTCCGCGGTCCTCGAAATTGCGAAAGTGCGGAAAGCTGGCGGCCCCGGGACTCAGCAACACCGTGCCGCCTGTACCGGCAAGCCTCGCCGACGCTTCGACCGCCTCGCGCAGATCGCTGACTGGACGAATCTCTGAGCGACAGCTGCCCTCGGCGGCGCCGAAAACGGCGGCGATGTCGAGGCCGCTGTCGGGCACCACCACCAGTCCCGCCAGCGGCCGGTTCCGACAGTGCCGCAGCACCACCGACCAGTCGGCCGGGCGCACGTAGCCACCGGCAATCAGCACCACCTCGCTGTCCTGGAGGGCTTCCAGCGCTGCCAGGGTGGCGTGCGGCGTGGTGGCGATGGAGTCGTTGATCCAGCGGCGCCCGGCGGCATCACGGGCAACGACCTCGAGGCGATGCGCCAGGGGGCGGAACGAGGCCAGTGCGGCGGCCGCCGTCTCGCGGTCAATCCCGACCCGCAGGGCCGCCTCGACCGCGAGCGCCGCATTGTCGAGATTGTGTCGGCCAAGCAGGGGCCAGTCGGTCGCGCGGATCAGGATGCGGCCGTCGCGCATCAGCGCTGATCCGCGGCGATGCGTCAACGGCGGCCGGTTCCCCAGGACCCGAGCCGGGGCCGCGCTCGTGGTTTTGAGCAGAACCGGATCGCGGGCGTTGATCAACACCGCCTCGCCGGCCAGCAGGTCGAGCATGCGCAGCTTGCTGGCAAAGTAGTGATCGACCCCGCCGTGCCAGTCGCCGTGCTCGGGGAAAAGGCGCGTGAACAGGCCCAGGTGAAGGCGACCCTCGAGATCGGTCAACTGGTAACTCGACAACTCCAGCACGGCGATCTCGGCATCGGTATCGAGGTGTTCAAGCACCGGCACGCCGATATTGCCGGCCAGCAGGGCGCGGCGTCCCGCATGGTGGAGAATATGGGCGAGCAGCGAGGCCGTCGTGCTCTTGCCCTTGGAACCGGTCACGGCCAGCACCTTGACGTCGGGTCGCTCGGCCAGCCAGATCGAGGTCGGATTGACAATGGGGCGGCCGGTCGCGCCGAACTTGCGCAACGCCGGATGCAGCACCGGGATTCCCGGGGAGCGGATCAACACGTCGAATTCCAGCAGCCCGTCATCGAAAGGACCCGAACGCGAAGCAGCCGTCGCGGGTACCGGACCGCTTTCGACCCAGACCACCGGCTCGCAGCCGGGAACCCTGGCCCGCAAGACATCGAGCACGACGGCCCCTTCTCGCCCGTAGCCCAGAATGGCGATTCGACGATTTCTGAGCTGTTCAAGGCGCATGCAAAAGCGCATCGGGGATCAGGTGGGGGCCGCCGGGTCGGCACAGCGCTTCCAGCTCAGGCACGACCCGCCCTTCGAGCAGCGCAGCCAGCGATCGCACCACGGTCTGCTCCGACCACTCCGGGCGCTTCGACAACGCCTGGATCGCGGCCCGGGCCTCGTCGGCCTCGCCGACGCATTCAAAGGGTTTTTGACCGTCCAACGCCAGCAGCTGGCGAAACCCTTCGACCTGGCGCTCGTCGTCGAGCAGGTCGGCGCCAAAGATTGCCCGCAGTTCAACCGCCGAAAGAAAAGGCGCCAGCCCGAGATAAACGAAGCGGCATTTCGGGCAGTCACCGCACCAGCGGGCGGTGCGCGGACCGTCGAGGTGGAAATTGCGATTGCACGATGAAAATACGTCGTGGAACTGCCGGAGTTCGGCAAATTCCCGGCACACGGCCAGCTCGCGGTCCTGCCTGAGCAGTGAGAAAACGGCCAGGTCGGCGGCCACGTAACGACGGACCCAGGCATCGAGCATGCGTTCAAAGGCCAGCGTCTTGGCGAACTGGTGATTCACCGGCGCTCCGCGCTCGTCGACAAGGCTGGGCTCTTCGGCGGAGCGCTCGTTGGCAAAGGCAATGCCGCCGTGGCCGTGCAGCAGCGCCAGCACGACCGCCGCGGCGGCATTGATTGCGGTGACCGGGACGTGCCCGTTGTAGGCACCGGCTGCGTTGAGCGCCGCCAGCCGGGGATCGACCCGACGCTGGATGCGCCGATGGGGCGCGCCGGTGCGCGCAGCGACCGTGCCGATCAGCGCGGCCTGACCGACCTGCAGCGTGGCCGCCACCCGGCCGATTCGGTCGAGCCGTGACCAGGCCACCAGAGAATCCTTGCCGCCGCCCATGGGCACCAGAAACCGATCATCAAGGTTCTGACCGGAAACGGCCGGCGCCGGCGCACGATCCGACCCAAAGACTTCGAAGGCCGACGATGACAGCCCCTGCCGAAAGGCGAATTCGGCCAGACCCTCGCGATAGAGTCGGCTCAGCCAGGCCGCCTGCCAGCGATCGGGACCGGGCCCGGAAAAGACCACCCGCTGGGGACAGCCCGCTTTCCAGTAGCTGATGCCCGCCGTCCAGTGCAACAACTCGAGCGCGGCCGACAGGGGTTCGGCCGCCATCCCGCGAGCCGTCTCCGGCAGCGGAAAATCGAATCGCTCGGACAGGGCCATGTCGTCGAGCCGGTAGTGAAGCTCGACGCGTCCCCGCTCCGGGCACCAGTCGTAACCGGCAAAGACAAATTGCTCGCTGAGCTGGGGCTGCCAGCCGGCCAGTCGGTCCTGCTGCATCAAGTCAGTCGGCCACTGCCGCTCTTGACCCCAGGTCGGCGTCGCTTCTAACGCGCGGCCAGGCCCGGAGCACGGCGTTGACCAGCGTTGCCAGGGGGATGGCGAAGAATACGCCCCAGAACCCCCACAATCCGCCAAAGACGAGAATCGCGGTGATGATCGCCACCGGGTGGAGGTCGACCACTTCCGAAAACAGAATCGGCACCAGCACGTTGCCGTCGAGCGCCTGAATGATGGCGTATGCAATGATGACCGACCAGAACCCCGCGGTCAGACCGCCGAAAGCGATCAAGGCCACCAGGGCCACCGGGATGGTCACGACCGCCGCGCCGATATAGGGAATGATCACCGAAAAGCCCACCACCATCGACAGCAACATGGTAAAGGGCATGTTCAACAGCGAAAACACCACGTAGGTCACGATCCAGACGATGAGAATTTCAAGCGCCTTGCCGCGAACGTAATTGGCGATCTGGACGTCGACTTCCTTCCACACCGTCGAGACCAGTCCGCGATTGCGCGGGAGATAGCTGGCGAACCAGGCGATCAGCCGGGACTTGTCCTTGAGGAAGAAAAACACCAGTACCGGCATGATCACCAGGAAAACCAGCAGGCTGGCGATCCCGACGACACCGGAAAACGACACCAGCTGGGTGCCGTACCGGCCCAGCTCGAAGCCCACGTTATCCAGCATCTGCGACAGCTGCTCCTGCGAAATCAGGGCCAGGTTCTCTCCTTCTTCCACCATCGTCGAATCCGGCTCGATCAACGCTGTATCCGAGGCCGACGAGACCAGCTGCGGATATCTTTCCGGCAGCGTCGCCAACCAGTCCTGAGCCGTTCGAATGTAGCGCGGCAACTCGGCCACGATCGCGGTCAACTGCCGGGTCACCATCGGCAGCAGTCCGAACAGCAGAAAGAACAATGCGGTCATGAAAGCCGAAAACACGGTGATCACGCTGATCAGCCGGGGCAGGCCGAATCGCTCCAGCCGCTGCACCGCTCCCTCCAGCAGGTAGGCGATGATCAGGCTGGCGAAGACCGGCGTCAGGATCCGACCGAACATCAGGACCAGCACCAGCCCCAGGATCAGCGACAACGCCAGTATGACGACCTGAGGGTCCGAGAAGTTGCGCTGGAACCAGTCGTTCAGTTGACTCAACATGGCGCTCAGTATAAGGCCTGAAGGAATTCAACCGCACCCCGGCGGACCTCTCCCCACGGGAGGCCACCGGGCAAACATCAAGCAGGAGTGTTGTATTGCGGGGATGAAATAGGCGCTAGAAATCCAGACGCCACGTGGCCTGGAGCTCCACGCTCTGATCGAGCTGATCGGAGACCACGCCGAGAACGTTGCCGCCAAAGGCGAACTCCGGCGGTGCGTAGGCGGCATTGAACAGGAGACTGGAGCGTTCCGACAGCGTCTTGTTCAGTCCCACCATCAGCGCATTCTGCGCCAGCTCGGGGCCAAGCGTGGTCGCCAGCACCGGCGAGCTGGGACGCGGCTGCGAGCGCGTCCGGTAATCGATGTTGAGCCGAAGATCGCTGACCGGCTGCCATGACCAGCCGATGCTGGCGACCAGCAAATCTTCCCAACCGAACTGCGGGCTGGTACTGTCGCCGAGCAGCGCGTTGAAGCGCGCGGGAAGGGATCGCGACGGAAACGCGCCCACTTCGCTGTAGAAAATCTGGGCGAGACCAAGCTGGAAGGCGCTCGACTGGCCGGCCTGCCACTGCATGCCAAGCTGAATCCGGGACGGAATATCGAGCTCGGCGCGGCTGCCGTGCACTCCGCGCAGGGAGGCAAACTCGCTCATCCCGATCCGCGACTGGAAAGCCGCTTCCACCGTCAGTCGATCCAGCAGCTCGCTGCTCAGGGCAAAGCGCACGCCTGCCCCGCTCGACGCGTCCGGCCGGCGCCAGTAGTCGGCCGAGCGTTCCGGATCCGGGTTCGCCCCGACCGCGTCGGCGAAATTCATGCCCGGCGCCAGGAACTGCTGGGTTGCCAGGACCGCCGACACCGTCAGCGCGCCGCGATCGCTCACTGGCGCGGAAAAGCCCGGCATGATCAACGAGCGTTCCAATCGACCCATGTCCGCCCCGGCAGCGCCGGATAACTCAGCGACCACGTGGCGCCGGATCAGGCTCAGGCTGGGCATCCCGGTGCGCGGAAGGATCAGGGAGGCGGCAAAGTCCGGCAGAATCAGCGATTCTTCCAGCGCCAGCCAAGTGACGTCGGGCGCCGGGGAACGGCCCATCTGCTCCAGCTCGGGCGTCAATTCGTGGATCAGATACTCTTCCCACGGGCCAAGCTCGAAACCGACCAGGAACCAGGTCATGTTGCTGTAGGAAGAGATCAGCGGAACCGCCACCGGCCGCAGCCCCGCCCCGACGCTCGCCGAAGCGAACAGGCCGATGGTCAGCAGCAGCGTGATGAACGGTCGTCTCACCGGGAAATTCATGAATGACACCTGGCGCTCAGTGTACCCACTTTTTTTGCGTCGATACAACGCCAATCTGAATTTTTTGTAAAGCCGCTGCCGGACACGCCGCAACCGCGGACCTTGCGCCCGGTTGCTTACCCGGTCGAGGTGTTGCTAAATCGCGACATCGGACGGCGCGACTAGCCGACGCGCTCGCAAATCGCGTCGGCGAAAGCCTCGGTCGTGCCCTGCCCGCCCAGGTCCGGCGTGGTCCGGTCGCCCTGCTGGATGGCGTCGCCGATGGCCACCCGCAGACGCCGCGCCTTGTCGTGCTTTTCCATGTGCTCGAGCATCTGGGCGGCGGCCAGCAGCAAGGCGCAGGGATTGGCGATCCCGCGCCCGGCAATGTCGGGCGCCGAGCCGTGAACCGCCTCGAACATGGCCGTCTTTTCGCCGATATTGGCCCCCGGCGCCAGGCCGAGGCCACCGACGAGGCCGGCGCACAGGTCGGAAATGATGTCGCCGAACAGATTCGTGGTCACGATCACGTCGAACCGTTCCGGGCGCATGACCAGCTGCATGCAGGCGTTGTCGACGATCATGTCGTCGCAGTCGATGTCGACGTACTCCGAGGCCACTTCCCGGGCCACGCTCAGGAACATGCCGGTCACGTCCTTGAGAATGTTGGCCTTGTGGACCACGGTCACCCGCTTGCGCCCGGCGCGCCGCGCCAGTTCGAATGCAAAGCGCACGATCCGCTCGCAGCCGGTGCGCGTGGCGATCATCTTCGACTCCGCCCGGCTTCCGTCCGGCGCGGTGAACGCGCCCTCGCCCAGATAGGCGCCCTCGGTGTTTTCGCGCACCGTGATCAGATCAACGTTTTCATAGCGCGACAGGGAACCGCGGAAACTGATCGCAGGGCGGACGTTGGCGTACAGGTCGAAGTGCTTGCGCAGGGCGACGTTGAGCGATTTGAAGCCGCCGCCCACCGGCGTGGTCAGCGGCGCTTTCAAAGCGATGCCGGTACGCGCGATCGAGTCCAGCGTGGCCTGGGGCAGCAGCTCACCGGTCTCGTCCTGCGCGGCCAGGCCGGCGAGCTGGAAATCGACTTCGAGGTCGGCACCCAGCGCGTCGAGCACCCGCAGCGAAGCATCCATGATTTCCGGACCGATGCCGTCGCCACGGATCACGGTGATCTGCTCTGTCACTATGCTGTTCCTTTGGTCAACCGGGTCGGCCGACCATTATAGCGGGCCGGTATCACTCGCCGCTGGGGGCCAGCCAGCGATCCAGCTCGCCGCGCTGCTCGAGCTGGTTGAGCTCATCGAAGCCGCCCACGTGGCGGTCCCCGATGAAAACCTGCGGGACGGTGTGTCGGCCGCTGCGCTGCATCATTTCGGCGCGCTTCTCGCGCTGCTGGTCGATCGGCACTTCGGTCCAGCGCAGGCCCTTGGCCTGGAGCAAATGGCGGGCGGCGACGCAGAACGGGCATGCCGCGGTGGCATACATCACGACGGGTTGATGGTCCATGGGAGGTCTCCTCGGATTGGAATGGAATGATTCAGGTTCGGTTGATCAGATGCACCAGTCCGGCTTGGGCAGGCCACCGTACTTGCAAGCCAGACGAACCGGACCGTCCGGAAACAGGCGATACAGGTCGCGCGAACCCGCACGTGCGCCGCGCTCGGCGCGCAGGGCGGCCACCACCGTACGCATCAGGGGCGGATTGCCGTATGCCTGATGGTAACCGCGCACGAATTCAATGAGCCACCAGTGGTCCGCCTCCAGTTCGATGCCGTCGCCGGCGGCAAGCCATCGCCCGACCTCCGGAGACCACTGCTCCGGACTTTGCAGGTGACCATGCCCATCCAGTTCGATCGTCATGCCTGAATGACCGTGGATTCACGGACAAGTTTCGCCTGCTGGCGCCGATCGAAGACTGCCACGCCGGCCGGCAGCGCGTTGCCGTCCCATGGACCGGCAACGCCGACCGAGGCCAGTTCCTGGTCAATGAGCTGGCGCCAGGCCCGTGTCGAAGACAGCGTGAGCAGGTCCGCGGCAGTGCCGCGCAGCAGGACCGTGACCGAAAGATCAATGCTGGCCGCGGCCAGGATCAGCTCCAGCAACTCGCGCCGATCGGCCGGATCGGGCAATTCGCCGACCTCGATCAGGAACCGCCGCTCAGGCACTGGCGCCACAACCGAACGAGCGCACCTCGGCCGCCGCTGCCGCCACGGCCCAGAATTGAATGAGGCTGCCTTCGGCGAATGGTTCCGGCGGCGGTCCCTTCCCCAGCCGACGCCAGCCGGCCCGACAAACAAGAAGATCCCAGTCGCTTCCGGCCACGACCGCGAAATCGGATCGCCCGTCGGAGGCGACCTGACCCAGCCCCGGGCCGTGGAAAAACAGCAGGCCCGACTGCGGCGCCCGCGCCCACTGCGCAGCAGTTTCCAGCGCCTGCGCGGCCTCGGCCGAACCCGGCCGGGCCCGGATCAGCATCACGCGCTGATGGTCCACGCGTTATCCTCGTCTGCCCTCGGAAACATTCCGTCCTCGCACCGGTCCTAGTCTCATCATGATTCGCTTACCGAACCGCCTGATTCTGACCCTCGGGATCGCCTTTCTGAGCCTGAGTGTAGCGGCTCAGCAATCGGTCCGTCTGCCGGAGATGGGCAGTACCACCACCCGGGTGCTCAGCCCGGAAGAAGAGCGCACCTTCGCGCGCGACTTCGAACGCTTCCTGCGGGCCAACAATCTGCTCATCGAAGACCCTCTGATCAAGGATTATTTCGACGAAATGGGTTTTCGGCTGGTGTCGTTTTCAACCCGGAACAATGCGCCATTCCGATTCTTCGTCCTGCGCGAGCCCAGCATCAATGCGTTCGCCGCCCCGGCCGGCGTCATCGGCCTGCACTCCGGTCTGATCCTGACCGCCCAGACCGAGGCTGAAATCGCCGGCGTGGTCGCTCACGAAATCGCCCACGTCACCCAGGATCACCTGGCCCGCGCCATGGAGGCCCAGCAATCGACGTCGTTGCCGACCATGCTCGCCACGCTGGCCCTGGCGATCGCGGCCGGGGCCGCGGGCAGTCCGGATGCCAGCCAGGCTGTCTTGCTCAGCGGCATGGGCCTGGCCCAGCAGTTCGCCATCAACCACACCCGCCAGAACGAGGCCGAAGCCGACCGGGTCGGCATCGGCCTGCTGGCGACCGCCGGCTACGACCCGAAGGGCATGGCCGCTTTCTTCGAACGCCTCAACATGGCCAGCCGGGCCATGGGCCAGGGACCGCCGGAGTATCTGCGCACTCACCCACTGACGATCAATCGAGTTGCCGAAGCGCGCAGCCGCGCCGAACAGATGACGGTGCGCGATCCGCGCAACGATGAGCGCTTCCATTTCATTCAGGCCCGCCTGCGGGTACTGATGAGCCAGCGAGCGCATCAGGCGATCGACTGGTTTCGCCTGCGGCTTGAGCAGGGTGACCGACCGGCCGACGCGATGAGATACGGACTGACCCTGGCCCTGGCCCGGGCGCGCCGCTTCGACGATGCCCGTTCGCAGCTTGACGGGCTGCTCGAAGCCGAGCCCGAACGACAACTCTACCGGCTGCTCGAGGCCGAAGTTCTGCTGGCCGAGGGCCGCGACGACGAAGCGCTGGAAACGCTGTCTGAACTGTATCGCTCCTTTCCGGGCAGCCGCCAGGTGACCACCCAGTACGCCGAGGCGCTGATGTACGGCGGCGACGGCGATCGGGCGGCGCGCGCGGCCACCGTGATTCGCGCCCATCTGCGCGATCACCCGCATGATCTGCGCATGACCGAACTGCTTGCCCAGGCCGCCGACCGCTCCGGCGACAAGGTCCGCGCCACCGAAGCGCTGGCGGAAAGTTACTACCTGCGAGGCGGCATTCCCGAGGCGATCGAGCAACTGGAGAAAGTACTCGGGCGCAACGATCTGGACTACTATCAGCGCGCCCGCATCAACGCGCGACTGAACGAGTTCCGAAGCTTGCATCTGCGCGCCTTGAACACCCGCCGCTGACGCTGCCGAGCGTCCCGCCTGGCGGCGCGTTTGGTGTACAGTCAAAACACTCGAACTCACTGCAAAAGGCCCGGCGAATGGCGACTCCCGCTTCCGCTCATCTCCTGTCCGTCAGCCAGCAGGCCCCGGAACTGGCCGAATGGCAATCCGACGACCTGGAGGCGCCCGAGCTGCTTTTGAACCGCGAACTGAGCCTGCTGGCCTTTACCCGCCGCGTTCTCGAACTGGCTCGCGACCCGCGCATTCCCTTGCTCGAGCGGGTTCGCTTCCTGTGCATTTCCTGTACCAATCTGGATGAGTTCTTCGAGGTACGGGTCGCCTCGGTGCGCCAGCGCATGCAGCACGGTGCCAACCAGCCGGGCCCGGACGGCCTCACGCCTGCCGCCGCGCTTGAGGCCATCCGCACCGCAGTCCTCGAGATGGTCGAGCAGCAGTATCGAGTGATGAACGAGGAGCTCACCCCTGCACTGGCCGAACAGAACATCCGGATACTGCGCCGCTCGGTCTGGAAACGTCGCCAGCGGCGCTGGTTGCATCAGCATTTCCGCCAGGAAATTCTGCCCGTATTGAGTCCGCTGGGGCTGGATCCCGCCCATCCCTTCCCGCGCATTCTCAACAAGAGTCTCAACTTTGCCGTCTCGCTGGAAGGCCAGGACGCGTTCGGACGCGACAGCGGCATGGCGCTGGTGCGGGCTCCGCGCTCGCTGCCGCGCATCATCCGCATCCCCAAAAGCTACACGCGCGGGCCCAACGATTTCGTTTTCCTGTCTTCAGTCGTCCACGCTTTCATCGACGAATTGTTCCCGGGCATGACGGTGCACGGCTGCTACCAGTTTCGGGTTACCCGCAACAGCGAACTGTTCGTCGACGAGGAAGAAATCGAAGACCTCGCCCGCGCGCTGGAAGGCGAGCTGATGGAGCGCGGCTTCGCCGAGGCGGTGCGCCTGGAGGTCGCGAACAACTGTCCCGACACCGTCGCTCGTTTCCTGGCCAGCAAGTTCGGGCTCAGCCAGAACAGCATCTATCGATGCGCCGGCCCGGTCAACCTCAACCGCATGAGCGCAATCTGCGACCAGACAGACCGCCCCGATCTCAAGTTCGCTGCCTTCCAGGCCCGAACACCCAAGGCACTGGGCCCCTCCGGCAACCTGTTTGCGGCCATCCGTCGACGCGACTGGTTGCTGCATCATCCCTACGACAGTTTCCAGCCGGTGGTCGATCTTCTGCGCCAGGCCGTCAGCGATCCCTCGGTCCTGGCCATCAAGCAGACCCTGTACCGGACCGGGGTGGACTCAGCGCTGGTTGAACTCCTGGTCGAGGCAGCCCGCGCCGGCAAGGACGTGACCGTGATCGTGGAGCTCAGAGCGCGTTTCGACGAGCAGGCCAACATCACCCTGGCCACGCGCCTGCAGGAAGCCGGCGTCCAGGTCGTCTATGGCGTGGTCGGGCACAAGACCCACGCCAAGATGATGCTGATGGTCCGGCGCGAACGCGGCCACCTGCATCGCTATGTCCACCTCGGCACCGGCAATTACCATCAGGGCACCGCCAAGGCCTATACCGACTGGAGCCTGCTCAGCGCCAACCCCGACCTGGCCCAGGATGTCCATCGGGTCTTCCAGCAGTTATCCGGGCTCGGGCGGGCGCAGAAGCTGAACCTGCTGATCCAGTCACCGTTCGACCTGCATCGCTGCCTTCTTGAGCGCATCGGACGCGAGACCGAACACGCCCGAGCGGGCAGAAGCGCGCGCATCTACGCCAAGATGAACTCGCTGACCGAGCCGGAGATCATCCGCGCGCTCTACCGGGCCTCGCGCGCCGGGGTCGAGGTCCGCCTGGTCGTTCGCGGAATCTGCTGTCTGCGCCCCGGGGTCCCGGGCCTGTCGGACCACATTCGCGTACGCTGCATCCTGGGTCGCTTCCTCGAACACAGCCGGGTCTACCACTTCGCCAACGATGGTCATCCGGAAACCTACTGCGCAAGCGCCGACTGGATGGAGCGCAACCTGTTCCAGCGCGTCGAAACCTGCTTTCCGATCCTTGAGCCCCGGGCGGCGGCACGCGTGGTGCGCGAGTCCATCGAACTGGCCTATGCCGACAACCGCAGCGCCTGGGAGCTGGGCCCCGGGGGCAACTACCAACTGGTCTATCCCACCGATGACGAGGAAGTAATGGCCATCCAGGACGTGCTGATGGCCGAAGTCGGAGATGCCTGAACGCCAAGTCTTCGCCGCCGTCGATCTGGGCAGCAACAGCTTCCACATGCTCGTGGCCCGCTCAGAGCACGACGAATTGCGCGTCATCGACCGAATCAAGGAAATGGTTCGTCTGGGCGGCGGCCTCGACGAGCACGGCAATCTGGACCGGAAAACGCGCGAAACAGCGCTTCTTTGCCTGGCCCGTTTCGGACAACGTCTGGCCGGCATTCCGGCAGCCAACGTACGCGCCGTCGGAACCCAGACTTTTCGCCGGCTGCATAATCCGGCCGCCTTTCTGGTCGTGGCCGAAACCGCGCTGGGCTGTCCGATCGATATCGTCAGCGGCCGCGAGGAAGCCCGTCTGGTCTATACCGGCGTCAGCCAGGAAATGCCGGCCACTGCGCCACGCAGGCTGGTCATCGACATCGGCGGCGGTTCGACCGAACTGGTGGCCGGTGAGGCCATCGACCCCGAGCTGGCCGAGAGTCTGCCGTTCGGTTGCGTCGCGACCACGCGTGAGGCTTTTCCGGATGGACGCATCACGCCCGAGCGCTGGCGCAAGGCAAAACGCAGGATTCTCGGTGCGCTGCGTCCCTACTCCGCGCGCTTCCGGGCCTACGGCTGGGATCAGGTCGTTGGCTCGTCGGGGACCATGCGGGCGGTAGACGCCATGATCCGTCACCCGCATCCCGACCGTCCGCCGGGCTTTTGCCGCAACGACCTGATCGAGTTGCGCTCGACGGTGTTCTCGGCCGGTCACATCGACAAGCTTGATCTGCCCGGACTGTCCGAGCGACGGCGGCCGGTCATCGCCGGGGGACTGGTCATTCTCGATGCGTTGATGAAAGGGCTGGCGATCGAGCGTATTCAGGCCTCCGACTTCGCGCTCCGCGAGGGACTGCTGTATGACTTGATGGGCCGGCTCGGGCACCGCGACCCGCGTGACAAGACCATCAATGCCATGGCGACGCGCTACGAATGCGATCAGGACCAGGCCGACCGCGTCTGCGACTGGGCTCGTGCTGCCTTCGAGCAGGTCGGACCTGACTGGAAACTGAACGAAGCCCATCGCGACCTGCTGCTGTGGGCAGCCCGCCTGCACGAAATCGGACTGGCCATTGCCCACGACCATTACCCGGCCCACAGCGCCTATATCGTCGAACACGCCGACATGCCCGGCTTCGGGCGTCAGGAGCAGGCGCTGATGGCGGCCCTGGTCGGCCTGCAGCGCGACCGCCCGGACCCCGAGCGCATCCATCGGCTGCCGCCACGCCTGCATCAGAGCAGTGTGCGGATGCTGGTTCTCTTGCGTCTCGCCATACTGATGTCGCGCGCCCGCTCCGACGCCGACTTCTGCGATTTCGCCCTGAAAGTCGACAAGAAGGATCGTCTGCGCCTGTCGCTGCCGCCGCACTGGCTGGAATCGCATCCCCTGACCGCCCAGGACCTGGCCGAGGAATCGGAGCACTTGCGACAGCTCGACGTATCGCTCCGGCTTCAGGTGCTGCGCACCGCGATCCAGGCGTGAGCGACTGGCGTCCCACTGCGAGCCCGGCGGTGCTGCGAATGCGCGCGCTCACCGTGCAGCGCATTCGCGCTTTCATGGCCGCACGCGAAACGCTCGAAGTCTCGACCCCGATCATCACGACCGCCGGTGTCACCGAGCCCCAGATCGAAAGCCTTCGCCTGGATCAGGCCAGGGGCTACCTGCGAACCTCGCCCGAGTATTTCCACAAGCGCCTGCTGGCCGCCGGGCTGGGTGACCTGTATGAAATCGGCCCGGTTTTCCGGGCCGGAGAACACGGCCGGCTGCATCGCCGGGAGTTCACCTTGCTGGAGTGGTACCGAGAGGACCGCGACTGGCACCAAACGGCCGCAGAAACGCTTGAACTGATCAACGCCTGTACCCCGCCGCAGCATCCTGGCTGGCAGACTCGCAAGGTGGCCTGGACCGAGTTGTTCCTGGAGTCTCTCGGCTTCGATCCGCTGCTCGAATCAGCACCGCTGATGCGGCTGACCGGGGATGAATTGCCGCCCGAATGCGATACCGGGATGCGACTGGACTACCTGTTCTCGACCCGTATCCAGAGCCGATTCCCGGACCATCAGTTGACGGTGGTTCACGGCTACCCGGCCGCGCAGGCCGCGCTCGCCTGTCTCGACCCGGCCGATCCGCGGCTGGCCTGCCGCTTCGAAGTCTTCGCCGGGTCGCTGGAACTGGCCAACGGCTACCAGGAGTTGACCGACCCGGTCGAACAGCGCGAACGCTTCGAGCGCGACAATGCGCAACGCGCTCGGCTGGGGCGGACGAGCATGCCGGTGGACGAAGCGCTTCTGGCCGCAATGGCCCACGGACTGGCTCCCTGTTCCGGCGTCGCGCTGGGCATCGAGCGCCTGATGATGGCGCTGGGCGGTGCCGGCGAGATCAGTGAGGTGATGGCGTTCGGCTGACCGGAGAGCGCTCTTTCAGGCGCGCCAGGGCCAGCCGCAAGCGCTCGATTCCCGGGGTATTGTTGGGGTAGAAAGTGCCCGCCAGCGTCGCCACCGGCACAATCCTCTGCTCATCCGGACCGGTCTGCACAATCAGCGCCCCATCCGGACCCGACGTCTTGTCGATGAGATAGCCGCGCTCGCGATCGCCGTTGCGGAACTGAACTTCAATGACACTCACTGGCCGAGTTCGCGCCCGAACGCCAGCGCTCGAGGCGGGCAGGGAGTTTCCCGATGACGGCTGAAGAACCCAGTCTCCATCAGCCAAGACCCACTCTTCGACCGGCCCCGGCCAGACCGTCGGGATCAGCGTGCGCATTGGCAATGCACCGGCAGCAAAGGCCAACCCGGCCAGCAGGACCACCATCGTCGAGAATCGCTGCAAAATTGACGCTTTGGGGCTTGGCAACAGGGCGAAAATATAGCACGATGATCCCGCGACCTGCTCAGGTCGCCAAGCCGCCCCGGCCGCGGATGGATGCGCAACTGGATGGAAAGCAGCACCACAATTCGACCCGTCCGCCTCAGCGAGGTCGAAAAGCTGGTTGCCCTGGTCAGGGCGCGGCTGCCGGACGTGGTCCACGCCGGGCCGACCCCGGAACTGCTGGAACGTCGACTGGTTACCCTGATCGAAGACGGGTGCCTGATTGCGGCAACCAAGGCCGGCGAATATGCAGGCGTTCTGGCCCTGGACCTGTACGACCGCCAGGTCATCGCCTGCTACCTGAATCCGGCCCTGGCCAGCGCCGGCACGCCGCGCAAACTTTTCACCGCGATCGAGCAACGCGCACTGGCTTTCGGCCTGCGGTCGCTGCAGTGCTGCATCCTTGCCCCGGCGCTGTCACTGATGTGGAAACTGGGATACGTGCCGGATGAGCCCGAGCCGGATACGAATCGGCCGATCCAGGTGCGCAAGGATCTGACCCGGCAGGCCGATCAATGGACCCGGCATGTTTTCTCGCTGCAAGACGAGCTCGGCATCAGCCAGGACTACGGTCCACGCCATCGGCTCGAGATGGTTCGCGAATGCGAACAGAAGGTCTCGATCGGATTCGACGTCTATGACCGCGAGCAATGGATGGCGCCCGCGGCGGCCAAGGCCTGGAAATCCATGCTGACTGCGGCCAGCAATAATGGCGTGCGACTGCAGGTGGTTTCAGCCTACCGGGCGGTCAATTACCAGGCCGGGATCATCCGCAACAAGCTCAAAAGAGGGCAGACCATTGGCAGAATCCTCTCGGTGTCAGCCGCACCGGGCTTCAGCGAGCATCACGGTGGCGGAGCGCTGGACCTGAAAGTTCCGGGCGAGCCGCCGCTGGAAGAAAGCTTCGCCGACACGGCCGCCTACCGCTGGCTGAGCACCAATGCTCGACTGTTCGGCTTTCGCGAGACCTTTGGCCGCAACAACCGGCACGGCCTGGCGTGGGAACCGTGGCACTGGTGTTTTCACGCCAGTCAGGCTTTCTTGACCCGCTCGTAGGCGGCCAGCGCCCGCTGGCGGCTTCGCTTGAGATCCACGATCGGGGTTGGATGTCCGTTACCGGCGACCGGCTCATGCACGTCGCGATCGTTTCGATCCGCCAGTTCGGGACACCAGCGCCGGACGTAGCGACCGTCCGGATCGAACTTCTGGCCCTGCAAGACCGGATTGAAAACCCGGAAATAGGGCGCGGCGTCGGCACCGCAACCGGCGGTCCACTGCCAGCCGGCCGTGTTGTTGGCCAGGTCGGCATCGACCAGGGTGTCCCAGAACCACTTCGCGCCTTCGGTCCAGGGAATCAACAGGTTCTTGGTCAGGAAAGAAGCGACGATCATGCGCACCCGATTGTGCATCCAGCCGGTCCGCCACAACTCCCGCATGCCCGCGTCCACCATCGGAACACCGGTCCGTCCGCGCTGCCAGGCTGACAGGTCATCGGCGTAGGCGGTCTTTTCTCGCCAGGGAAAGTCTTCGAACTGCGTCTTCAGCGGTCGATCCGGCAACGCCGGATGGTGGAACAGAAGGTGGGTAGAAAACTCGCGCCAGGCGATTTCGCGCAGGAATGACCAGCGCCCCTGCCCGACCGGCAGCTGCCCCGACTGATCCAGGGCGCGAACCACCTGGCCCGGCGATACCTCGCCGAAGTGCAGGTGCGGCGACAGGCGCGAAGTGCCGTGGCTGCCCGGTCGATCCCGACCCTGCTCATAGGCGCTGACCGCCTCGGCCACGAAAGTATCCAGTCGCCGCCGGGCGGGCAGCTCCCCGGGCTCCCAGCGCTGCGAAAAACCTTCCGCCCAGTCGTGCTCGGCCAACAGATTCAAATCTGCAAGCGCCATGCTGGCAGGCCAGCGCCCCGGTGGCGGCAGGCTTCTGGGTTCGGCAAACGCGCCGGGCGCCGACCAGCGTTTCTGCATCTGTTTCCAGAACGGCGTGAAGACCAGATAGGGAGTCTGGTCGGCCTTGAGCAGTTCCCAGGGCTCGAACAGCAGCGCGCCCGCGCAACTGACGGCGTGCACGCCGGCCGCCCGGAGGTCGGCCTTCAGCTTCCGATCGCGCTCGACGAAAGCCGGTTCGTAGAGCCGGTTCCAGTAGACCGCCTCGGCGCCGGTCACCCGACGAACGCGGTCCAGTTCCGTGGCGGTGTCGCCGCAGGCGATGATCAGGCGGCTGTCGCGCTGCCCGAGGCGCCGATCGAGATGACACAGCGCGTGATGCAGCCACCATCTGCTGGCCGCTCCCGGGGCCCAGTCGCCTTCCGCCGCCGGGTCCCAGACAAAGACCGGCACGATCCGATCGTGCGCCTTGCGGGCCCGATCCAGTGCCGCGTTGTCGGCAAGGCGCAGATCGCGCCGGAACCAGACGATTGCCGTGGATGCCATGCGCTGGAAGCTATCAGGAGCCGGTGCGCCGCTCCTGGCGCACAGCGTCGGCCCGTCGGGCTTCGAGTTTCTCCAGATAGCCGTCGGCCAGCCCGGTGACGTAGCGGCCGCTGAAGCACGAGCTGTCGAATCCGGCCAGACGACGATTCTTGCCGCGCACCGCCTTTTCCAGGTCGTCGAGATCCTGGTAGATCAGCCGATCGGCGCCGATCCGCTCGCGGATTTCGGCCTCGCTTCGACCTGCGGCAACCAGCTCGCTGGCCGCCGGCATGTCGATACCGTACACGTTGGGATAGCGCACCGGGGGGGAGGCCGAGGCCAGGTACACCTTGCGCGCGCCGGCCTCGCGCGCCATCTGGATGATCTGGCGCGAGGTCGTACCGCGCACGATCGAGTCGTCGACAAGCAGCACGTTCTTGTTGCGGAACTCCAGCGAAATCGTGTTGAGCTTGCGACGCACCGAGCGCGCTCGCTCTTCCTGCCCGGGCATGATGAACGTGCGCCCGATGTAGCGGTTCTTGATCAGCCCCTCGCGGTACTTGACGCCAAGCATCTGCGACAGCGGCAGACAGGCGGTGCGGCTGGTGTCGGGTACCGGGATGACCGCATCGATGTCGTGGTCTGGCCACTCGCGCAGGATTTTCTCGGCCAGGGCCTCACCCATGCGCAGGCGGGCCTTGTAGATCGACAGATCGTCGATCATGGAGTCAGGGCGGGCGAAGTAGACGTATTCGAACAGGCACGGCGTATGCGCACGGGCCTGCTCGCTGACATGACGATGCAGCTTTCCGTCCAGCGTGACCAGCGCGCTCTCGCCCGGCGCCAGGTCGCAGACCAGGTCAAAGCCGAGCAGGTCGAGCACCACCGACTCCGAAGCCATGATGTACTCGCGACCATCCCGGGTTTCGCGCTGGCCAAGGACGATGGGCCGGATTCCGTGCGGATCACGAAATCCGAGCAGGCCGACACCGGCGATCAGGGCCACCGTGGCGTAACCGCCCCGACAGCGCCTGTGAACGCCGTCAACGGCGGCGAACACGCGCTCCGGCGTGATACTGGCGCTGCCGTGAGCCGCGATCTCGTGGGCGAGGATGTTGAGCAGCACCTCCGAATCGGATTCGGTATTGATGTGGCGACGGTCGCGCGCGAACAACTCGGCGCTGAGTTCCTCGGAGTTGATCAAGTTGCCGTTGTGGCCCAGGGCGATGCCGCACGGCGCGTTGACGTACATCGGCTGGGCCTCGTCCGGGCGGTCGCAGCCGGCGGTCGGATAGCGGACGTGACCGATGCCGATTTCGCCGGTCAGGCCGGCAACCGAGCGCTCGCTGAACACATCGCGAACCAGGCCGATTCCGCGCGCCGAGCGCATCCGGTTTCCGTCCAGCGTCGTCATGCCGGCCGCATCCTGGCCCCGGTGCTGGAGAATGGTCATGGCGTCGTACAGGCGCGCTGCGACCTCGGTCCGACCAAAAATGCCTGCGATTCCGCACATGGCTCAGGTGTCCTCGGATCCGGAGTCCGGCGGCACATACTCCTGCACCGTCTCCGGAAAATAACGAACTGCAACCACCGCGAGGCGCTCGAATTCCGGCAACAACCGGGATTCACGCCACCAGGGGTCCTCGGGAAACGGGGTCAGGCGCGCGATGATGACGGCCACCAGTACGATCGCTGCGCCGCGCAGGGCACCGAATAGCGCGCCCACAAGGCGGTCGGTACCGCTCAAACCGGTTCCGGCAACCAGCTTGCCCAGCAGATAGTTGACCAGACCGCCCACCACCAGCACCAGGACAAACACCCCGACGAAAGCGATGATGACGCGAACCGAAGGCATCTCGACCCAGGGGCTCAGGCGCGCGGCGAATGGCTCGGCCGCCAGCAGCGCAGCATACAGCGCCAGGAACCAGACAACCAGCGAAAACACTTCACGGACAAAGCCTCGAAAAAGACTGACCAGCATCGAGACCCCGCAGATGGCCAGGATCGCCAGATCGGCCGTACTCATGGCTGCTGCCTCACGGGTGGCTGACCACCAGGCCTTCCAGGCCCGCCTGCGCGCGCAGCGAGTCCTGCATCGAAGAAGCCTCCTCGCGGGTCGGGAAGGTGCCCACGCGAACCCGCCAGATCGGCCGCGAGCCGGTTTCATCGGCGTGAATGAATGCATCGAACCCCCGCTCGAGCAACTGCGCCATCTGGCGGTCGGCGTTGGATTGCTCGGCAAACGAGCCCACCTGCACCGCAAAACCGGCGCGTGGCGGCGACGATGGATCTTGCGCCGTCGTGCTCGACACGCGCCGCACCAGCGGCTCGACGCCGGCGACCGTCGCCGCGATCTGAGCGCGGGCTCGATCAGCCGCCTCGCGGTCGGGATACGGTCCCGTCGCGACCCGATGCAACCGGGTCTCGCCGCGCACCAGCACCTCCATGACCGCGACGTGACCCAAGCGTTCGAGCTGCGTCGCGATCCGCTCGGCCGTTGTCTCCGAGCTGAAGCTGGCCACCTGAACCTCCCAGTCACCGACCGGCGACGCGGCTGCGGCCGGCTCGGGCTGGTCGGGTCTCGGTTCTGGAGCCTCGGGCTCCGGCTCAGGCTCAGGCTCAGGCTCGGGCTCGGGCTCGAGCGGGTCGGGATTCGGTTCCGCGGCCTCGGTCTCAGGCTCGGTCTCTGAAGGGGACTGAGGCCG
>JAWLFD010000178.1:0-5102 GCA_041685745.1 Wenzhouxiangella sp. | reverse complement strand
CATGGCGGCATTCTCCTGTCCTGAAATCAGTGACTTAGTCATCTCTAATTTCAGCAGGGTTTGCCGCCGCTTTCAAGTCAGGTCATACACCAGATCTGAGAGTAGCTCTGACCGCGCTGAACACGCCTTACCGGCGCGCGACCGCCTGGGCCATGATCGGATCCAGCGTTTTCATCGTGGGCTGGGCGCTGTACTGGCAGCCGCCCAACGCGATTCTGTTGTATGCGCTTTCGCCCATCGGCATCGGCAACGGGCTCGGCATCCTGGCCGTGCTCAACGGTCGGCGGGCCGGCCCGGGCCAGTGGAAGCTCGAGCACCTCAACGCACTGCTTGGTTGCGGCATCGCGTTCCATACCGCGTTCGCGGTGTTCGGCATGGGCCGGTTCCTGCCGGTCCAGCTGCCCGGCGCATGGCAGGTGTTGCCGTGGATTCTGCCGGCCGCGATCGGGATTCCGGCCAGCATCATCTGGACCGGCTATTACCGACGACGCGCGGCGCCGGCGGCCGCATGAGCCTGCAGCACATCCTGCTCGGCATGCTCGAACAGCCGGCCAGCGGCTACGACCTGAAGCAGGCCTTCGAGCAGCAGCAAGCGCATTACTGGTCGGCCAACCTGGCCCAGATCTATCCGACCTTGAATCGCATGGAGGAAAAAGGCCTGCTCACCAGCACGGAACGACCGTCGCCAAAGGGCCCGCCGCGGCGGGTCTACAAGCGTACGAACGCCGGCCGCAGCGCGCTGGTCGACTGGCTCACGGAAGGCCCCGAAGTGCATACCGACCGGCTGAGCTGGCTGGCCCAGGTCGGCTTTCTGTCGGCCCTGGATCATCGTTCCGGCCAGGTCGAGTTCCTGCAGACGCTCAGGGCCGAGTTCCAGCGCCACCGGGAGGAGCTTCTCGACATCGAATCGCACTGGAAGACCGCCGACCCGGGGTTTCCGGACACCCTGGACGAGCCCGACCTGTTCGCCCACTTCACGCTGCGACTGGGCCTGCGGAAATACGCGACCATCATCGACTGGTGCGATGAATGCCTGGATCGCCTCGACCGATGAGCGCCGTGCAAAGCCTCACCTGGCGGATCCTGGCGTTGTTTGGTCTGTTCTCGGTTCTACTCGACTGGCCGCTTTCAGACAGGCCTGTATCGATAGCCGCCTGAACCTGTCGCGCCCGGTCTTCTTCGAAACGGCTTTCGCCTAACTTCGCGAAAGGGCCGGTATCGCCGCTTAGGCTGAAACCGGCGCGCGATCAGGGCTCTTCGGATTCTCTACAGCCAGCGTTCCGGAGATGCCATGAGCAAAAAAAGGATGGGGTTAAAAACCAGGGGCGCCGAAGCGCCCCTGATGCCTGCTGTGCCTTTTTTACGGCGTCGAAGTGAGTTCAGGACAAAACTCCGGATGCGGATAGAATCCATCGAAGTTGGCCTGGAACACCGGATCAATGTAATAGACAAGTCCATCGTGGACGTAGACCATTACCTGGCGGGCGTCTTCGGCGGCTTGTGCGAATGCCGCCAGACCCGTGCCCACGTAGTTCTCACCATCGAACAGCAGGTTCATGACGGTGTCGGCATGCCTGGTGTAAGCACCGTTGAGCTGATCCCAGCAGATGGAGCCGGTGAACACCGATTCCCGGTCGTAGCTGAATTCCGAGAAGTCGAGGTATTCACGCAGCAACCCGCTTGGGTCGTCGACGCCCGAGGTGTCGACCAGGGACAGGTATGCAGTAACCGACGGGATGTCGAGGGTGTGGTAGGAGCGGATCGTGACTTCGGGGTCCAGACCATTGCCCAGCTTGTCGTCTCCAGCGGCCAGCCCGAATGCGGCTGCCAGCATCGGCGTGTAATGATCCGGGAAACCGAGGCTTGGTTCCGGCGGCATCCAGACGTCGCCGCCCAGTTCACCCCAGTTCAGGAATTCCCGCATCAGCGCCAGGTTGATCAGCGGCGAATCAAACGTCGCGCCGTTGACCACCAGCCTGCCGCCGTGGTCGAGGGCGACATCCGGATAAGCCTGCTCGATGCTCCGAATGGCCTCGTCGCGCTGGCGATCGAGTACCTTTTCCGGGGAACGCAGGACGCTCAGCCGGCCGAGTTCGACTTCCCGCACGTCGTCGGCGCAGAGCTTGATGACGTCGCAATAATCGAGTTCGTCGCTATCTTCGTCCTCGGAACCGACTGCGGCCGTCGTGTACGTGCAAGAGCGATCCTTGTCCCTGCTCCGGTCCTTGTCCCTGACACGATCCATCTTGCTGTTGAGCATGATCGTGGCATCGACAGTGCTTTCGCTGGTGCAGAAGCTGTACATGGCGGTCGTGCTGTCGAGTTCATCGTCGAGATGCTGCGCGACCAGCGGCAGAGGCACGCCATCCTCGGCGGTCCATGTCACCCATTCCCCGTTGTGCCAGTAAGTGCCTATTGCCAGTGGCCGCAAGCAACTGAATGACTCGCCTTCGCTGGTCTGATCGGTCAACAGAATGGGAACGCCGTCGGCATCGCGCATGACGTAGGCCATGTCACCATACAGGTCACCCTTGTCGGGTTTCTGACCGCCGTTTCCGCCACTGCCCCCGCCGCCTATTCCGTTATTGCCACCGCCTCCGGATCCGCCGCCACCCTGGCCATTTCCGTTACCTGCCACGGCTACCGCGCCGGAATCGATGTCGATGAAGTTGTCAACAGCCAGCGGCAAGACCAACAGGCCTGCCGAAACAGCTGTAGCGATCAACAGCCGACGCAAAATGCTCCGGCGTTGACCTGGCACGGTTGGGCGCCGATATGTGTATGTGTTCATGATAGCCTCCTAGCGAATCACGCTTTCAGGAGCGTTTGGCCCGCCACCGAACAGTTTTACCGGATGGCAGTATTATTTTAGCGTTCGCTAATTAATGTGCGCTGAAGCGGTTTTTAAGCCGAGGTTCAACTAAGGCCATGAGATTGCTGGTCGTGGAAGACAACACCGAACTGGCGCGCCAACTCAAGGCGACGCTGGAACAGGAGTTATATGTCGTCGACCTGGCAACCGACGGCCAACAGGGTTTCCATCTCGGAAACACCGAGCCCTACGACCTGGTGATTCTGGACCTTGGCTTGCCGCTGCTCGACGGCCTGACCATTCTGCGTCGCTGGCGCGAGACTGGGCGCGACATGCCGGTGCTGGTGCTGACCGCGCGCGGCACGTGGCGTGAAAAAGTTGCCGGCCTGCGCGCCGGCGCCGACGACTATCTCGCCAAGCCATTCGAATTCGAGGAACTGCTGGCGCGGGTCGAAGTCCTGTTGCGGCGAGCCGGCGGCAGTGCCAGCAACGTGTTGCGCCATGGTGATATCGAACTGGATCCGGTCGGATTGAGAATTACCTATCACGGCCGCCCCATCAACCTTACGGCCTACGAGTTCCGCACGCTGGACTACCTGATGCGCCATCCGGGCAAGGTGGTTTCCAAGACCGAACTGATCGAGCACATTTATGATCAGGACTTCGATCTCGATTCCAACGTGATCGAAGTCCTGATCAATCGCCTGCGCGGCAAACTGTCGCCCGGCTGCATCGTCACCCGGCGCGGCCTGGGATACCAGATCGGAGAGTCCGACCCGGATGCGTGATTCCCTGGTCATTCGGATCATGCTGCTGTCGGCAATCTGGATCGGCATTGCCTTGATGGTGACGGCCTGGATTCTGACGACAATCTACCGCGACCATTCGGAAGGCTATTACGACAATCATGTGCAGATCCACCTGAATGAACTGGTCGCTGCGCTGGAGTCCGGTCCCTCCGGACAGGTTGAACTGTCGTCCCGACCCACGGACCCCAACTACAGCAAGGCCGGGTCGGGCTGGTATTGGGAAGTGCGCCACGGCGACAGACTGCTGGCAGCGTCGCGGTCGCTGGGGAACTCGCGCCTTGACATCCGGGACCGTGACGTATCGATACTGGGGAGTGTGCTCAACGCCCCCGGGCCCAACCTGCAGCCCTTGCGCATCCATGCCGTAAAGACCACCTTGCCCGGCTCCGAGTCGCCTGTGACGATTCTGGCCTCGGCGCCAGCCGTGCATGTCGCCGAGGACGTGCGCGACTATGGCTGGCACATCTTCCTGAGCTTCCTGGCCCTGGGCGCAGGTCTGGCGCTGGCCGTGGTTGTCCAGGTTCGAATGGCCCTGCGACCGTTGAAAAACGTCGAACTTGCGATCGCCCGGGTCCGCGAAGGTGAGCGAGAACAGCTGGACGGCCGCTTTCCGAACGAACTTCAACGCCTGGTCGACGCGCTGAACGACTTGCTGCAACACAATGCATTCCTGCTGCGGCGTGCCCGGCAACAGGTAGGCGATCTGGCTCATGCCCTGAAAAGCCCCCTGACGGTGATCAAGAACGAAGCGCATTCGATTCCGGAGCCCCAGGCCGGGCTCATCAAGCGGGAGGTGCAGGATATCGCGGGCAATGTCGAGCATTATCTGACCCGCGCCAGATCCTCCGGGAACAACCACTTGCTGGGAGAGCGAACGCCGGTGTGCACGGTCGTCGACGACCTGGTATTCGCCATGCGCAGCATTCATCACGACAAGGCGATTCAGTTGCAGACCGACTGCGGCCAGGGTTGCGTATTCGGAGGTGAGCAGGAAGATCTCGAGGAAATGATCGGCAACCTGCTCGATAACGCCTGCAAGTGGGCGGCCGGAAATGTCCGGATTTCCTGCCGGCAGATCGAACGGGCGCTTCATATCCGGATCGAGGATGACGGTCCCGGCATTCCCGCCTCGCAGCAAGAGCGCGCGCTGCAACGCGGCGTCCGTCTCGAATCGTCCAGCCCGGGCTATGGCCTGGGCCTGGCCATCGTGTCCGAACTCGCGGAACTGTATGACGGAAGCCTGAAACTCTGCGACAGTTCACACGGCGGCCTGTGCGCCACGCTCATTCTGCCTGCGGCAAGGTCGCCGATACAGGAAACATCCTGAGCGCCCTGCACGGCGGCGCTCAGTTTGTAGCCGATCTCGCCCTTACCATGGTCTCAGGCTTCGGCGTCTCTGCCGTGTTCGGCGGCAGTTCCGGGTAGGTGATTTCCGGAATCTCGCCGGTCAGGGTCTCCAGAAAGGCCGTGATGGCGTCGAT
>JAWLFD010000177.1:0-5129 GCA_041685745.1 Wenzhouxiangella sp. | reverse complement strand
ACCGGGTCGATTTCAAGGTGCCCATCGAGCAGGGCGCCATCGTCGAACTGATCGCCGAGGTCGTGCGCGTCGGTTCCAGCTCGATGACGCTGCAGGTGCGCATGCTGATCGAAGACGCGGTTGCCGGGACCCGTGAGCTTGCCATCGAAGGCCGGCTGGTGATGGTGGCGGTCGACGAGCAGATGCGCCCGGTACCGATCGATGCACCGGCGCCGTAAATCAGTCCGGCGCGGCGAGCGGATCGGCTCGCTCGATCAGGCCGGCGCAGTCCACCGTCTCGGGCAACTGGCCGAACAGCAGGCCTGATCGCGAATCCAGGCGACTGTCGACAAAGGCCGAAGCGACGAGCTCGCTGCCGGCGTCCATCAGGATGCTTGCCTGCAGCGCCAGCGCGATGTCCTGCACGATCAACCGCGCTCCGGCTTCCCGCCCGCTGCCGCTGCTCAACCGGGCCTCGATGCGCTGCCGGCATTGCTCCAGGGCCTGGCTGGTTGCCGCATGGGGTGCGATCAGTTCCATCAAGGCCTCCAGGCAGCGCGGTTCGCGACCGATGGCGCGCAGTACATCCAGGCACTGGACGTTGCCGGAACCCTCCCAGATCGCGTTGACCGGGGCCTCGCGATAAAGCCGCGGCAGGATGAATTCTTCGACATAGCCGGCGCCACCCATGCACTCCTGGGCTTCGTTGACCACGCCGACGGTGCGCTTGCACACCCAGTACTTGGCGACCGGTGTGGCGATGCGCGCCAGCAGTTCGGAAAACTCGTCGCCCCGGGCGGCGAGCTCGAAGCGCCGTGCCAGGTGCAGTGCCAGGCGCATGGCGGCTTCGGACTCCAGCGCGAGGTCGGCCAGCACGTTCATCATCAGCGGCTGACTGGCAAGGCGCTTGCCGAAGGCCTCGCGCTGGCTGCAGTGATGGATCGCCTGGGCCACGGCCTGGCGCATCAGGGAGGCCGAGCCGATGACGCAGTCCAGCCGGGTTTCGCCGACCATGCGGATGATCGTGGCCACGCCGCGGCCGGGTTCGCCGATCATCTGCGCCCAGGTGCCCGGATACTCGATCTCGGAAGACGCGTTGGACCGGTTGCCGAGCTTGTCCTTGAGACGCTGGATGTGGATCGGGTTGACGCTGCCGTCGGGACGCCAGCGCGGGACCAGGAAGCAGCTCAGACCCTCCCGGGTTTGCGCCAGGCTGAGAAATGCATCCGACATGGGCGCCGAGCAGAACCACTTGTGACCGATCAGTTCGTAGGCCTGCCCGGGTCCGGCCACCCCCAGGGGCTTGGCCGTGGTCGTGTTGGCGCGCACGTCCGAGCCCCCCTGTTTTTCGGTCATGGCCATGCCGAAAGTGACGCCGCGCTTGTCTGCGGCCGGACGAAAGTCCGGATCGTAGACCCCGGCCAGCACCCGCGGCTCCCATTCGGCCGCGATCTCCGGCTGCAAGCGCAGCGAAGGGATCACCGCATGGGTCATGGTGATCGGGCACATGGTGCCGGCCTCGAACTGGTTGTGCAGGTACATCAATGCCGAACGCGCGACCCGTGCGCCCGGCTTTGCGCTCCAGGTCATGGATGCCAGTCCGTGACCGATGCCCAACTCCATCAACCGGTGGTAGCTGGGATGGAAATCGACCTGGTCGATGCGGTGCCCGTAGCGGTCATGGGTCCGCAGGCTGGGCTCGTAACGATTGGCCAACTCGCCCAGTTCGAGCATCTCGTGACCGGCAATCCCGCCGTAGGCCAGTAAATTTGCTTCCCAGCCGCTCCCGCCTTCCGCGGCGACGGCCTCGCGCAGCGCGCGATCGCCGGCGTAGGCGTTGTAGTTTTCCAGCGGCAGAGGCTGATTTTCGACATCGTGGGTTGCCATGAAAACGGGCTCCTCGAGAATGCTTTCGGAACGGCCAGGCTGGCGCGCCAGTATATCGTCGGGGGTGACGCGGCAGGCTCCGGCGGCTAGACTGAAGCGATGAAACGCTGGGTCTGCATGCTCCTGATCACCGGTTTCCTGGCCGCCTGCGGCGGAGACGAACCCGAATCCCGGCATCTGCTGGCGCCGCAGCGAGACGCCCTGGAGCGGGCCGAGGGCGTCGAGCAGGTCATCGACGAGGCCGCTGAGCGCCAGCGCCGGCAGATCGAACAGCAGGGCGGCTAAACCTGCCGCCCCGCGATCAGCCGCATCCTGCTCAGGGATCCAGTCCGAGCACCTCGCTCAGGAAAAGGGTCTCGGCCTCGGCGCGGAACTCCCGGTTGGACTTGCGGGCGAAGCCATGGCCCTCGTCCAGGGCCAGCAGGTACCAGGGATTGCCGCCGGCTTCGCGGACCGCGTCCAGAATCTGTTCGGCCTCCGAGGCCGGGACCCGCGGGTCGTTGGCACCCTGGATGATGAACAGCGGGGCGGTGATGCGCTCGGCGTTGTTCGACGGCGAGATCGCCTCCAGCGATTCGCGCACCTCCGGATCGCGCTCGTCGCCGTACTCGGCCCGGCGCAGATCGCGCCGGTAGCCGGCGGTGTTTTCCAGGAAGGTCACGAAGTTCGAAATGCCGACGATGTTGACCCCGCCGGCCAGGCGGTCGGAGTAGTGCATCAGGCTGGCCAGCACCATGTAGCCGCCGTAGGATCCGCCGTAGACCACCACCCGGTCCTCGTCGAGGTCGGGCTGTTCGGCGATCCAGTCGAGCAGGGCGCCGATGTCGAAGACCGAGTTCTCGCGCAGCAGCACGTTGTCGAGATTGACGTAGTCATTGCCGTAGCCGGATGAACCGCGCACGTTCGGCACCACCACCGCCGCGCCCAGCTCGTGGACCCAGTACATGTAGGTGGAACTGAAGCCTGGCCGGGCCTGGCTTTCCGGACCGCCGTGGATGGAGACGATGACCGGATGCGGACCGTCGGTGTCCGGACGGTGGACAAAGGCCGGGATTTCCAGGCCGTCAAAGCTCTCGTAGCGGATCAGTTCGGGTGCGCGGAAGCGCGAAGTGTCGAGGCCGCCGACCTCGGATTCGGTCCAGCGCTCCAGTTCGCCGGAGTCCGGCTCGTAGGTCCAGGCGTCGCCGGGAGACCCGGCATAGCGGTGACTGAAGCCCAGGCGCTGTCCATCCGGGCTGAAGCGCACGCTGCCGATCAGGCCGGCCGGCAATTCCGGCCCCGCCAGTGCCCGACCGCTGCCCAGGTCGATCAGATGGAGCTCGGAAATGCCGCCGGCGTTGATGGTGTAGGCCAGCAGTTTGCCGTCCGGCGACAAGTCCAGGGCCTGAACGTCCCACGGGTGCTCCACCACGACTCGTTCTTCGCCCGATTCGAGGTCGATGGCCAGAATGCGTCGGAACTCGGCCCCGGCATCGCTGACCACGAACAGCTCCGAGCCGTCGGCGGAAAACCGCGCGGCGCCGTAAGCGACCTGGCGATCGGGCCGAATCTGGGTCATCTCTCCGTTGTCCAGGTCGACCAGAAACAGTCGTGACTCGTTGATGGAAATGTAGCGTCCCAGCAGCAGTCGCTTGCCGTCCGGCGACCATTCCCGCGGCACGGTGGCGCCATCGGCCTGCAGCAACTGGCGGCGCGATGCCGGGTCGGATGGGTCGGCCACCCAGATGGTGTAGTCGGGTTGGTCCCAGGTCGCCGAGGCCCAGGCCACCAGCTTGCCGTCGGGTGACCAGGTCAGGCCCTGGTTGCGGGTCTCGCTTTCGGTGAATCGGGTCGATGTGCCGGTGCTCGGATCGAACAGGAAGCCCTGGTAGAACTCGTCGCCGCCGACATCGCGGGTGAACATGAACTGGCCTGAACCGTCAGGCCGCACGCTGGCGCCCCCGGTACGCTCATCGTAGAAGGTGACCTGGCGCCGCATGCCCATGGGCCGGGCCACGTGGTGGATCTGGCTGGTTTCGCCGAAACGGGTCAGGATGTAGATGCCGCCGTCCGGGGCAAAATCCGACAGCGAGGCCGAACGCACGTTCTGGTACTGGCGCAGGCGTTCGCGGACATCGGAGGGGATTTCGGGGATGTTTTCCATGACCAGGTTGCCCTGCTGCACGCGCACAGGCGGGTCCTCGGCGAGGACGGGCGCGATCAGCCACAGGCCGACGAGCAGGACGAGCAGACGAAGGAGCAAGGGAGAGCGACGGGATGGTGCCATGTTCAGGTGTCTCCTGGTCGGTAGTCGGTTGGGTTGGTTCGGTCGGGGAGAATCAGCCCGGCCAGCGCCCGGCGATTTTCGCTCATCAAGACGTTGAAGGTGCGTGCCGCAGCGATCAGGGTCATGCATTCCAGGCCGATGCCGCGCTGGAAGAACAGGTGCTGGATCCGGGGCTGCGGAAACTGCGGCTGCCGGCCCACGCCGATCAACACCAGTTCCGGCTCGAGCGCCAGCAGCGGCTCGATCGTGATCGCGTCGAGATCGGCCAGCGAGCGGACCGGCCAGGCGTCGTCGAGCAGTCGGGCACCGACCAGCACGCTGCTGGAAAAGCTGCGCTCGCCGACCACGACTCGATCGTCTTCGATCCGGCGAATGAAATGATGGTTGCCGGGCTGGTGCTCGGTCAGGTTCAGCATGTCGCTAAACGGTGCGCCTTCAGCGGGGCAGGGCGATCACCGGTTTTTTGGGGTGGCGACGATAGTAGCAGGCCACCTGGCCGATCTGGTGAACCAGCTCCGACCCGGTCAGGGCCGCGATTTCCTCGATCCAGGTCTTGCGCTGCTCGCGCTCGGCGCGGACCTTGACCTTGATCAGCTCATGGTGTTCCAGGGCCTGTTCGATTTCCGCGCGCACGTTCTCGCTCAGCCCTTTGTCGGCGACCATGACCACGGGGGCGAGGTCGTGGGTCAGGCCACGCAGATACTTGCGCTGGGTATTGGTCAAAGCCATGGTCTTCTCGATGATAATCTGGCGCTAGTGTAACGATTTTGCGCTTCCTCAAAGGACCCCGTAGCCGTGACCAAGGCCTGGAAGAACCGGCAGCAGAACGATCCCTACGTACGCCGTGCCCGCGACGAGGGCTATCGGGCCCGCGCCGCCTACAAGCTGCTGGAAATCGACGAAAAGGACGGGCTGCTGCATGGCGCGCGCAGGGTGGTCGACCTGGGCGCGGCGCCGGGCAGCTGGTCGCAGGTCGCGCGGCGGGTGCTGCCGGACG
>JAWLFD010000176.1:0-5157 GCA_041685745.1 Wenzhouxiangella sp. | reverse complement strand
TGCCCATCCATATTCCGCCTGGCCGCCGCTCACCGGGCATCTTCGCACGGAAAGCGACGGCATTGCAGCCACGATCGTCAAGTCCGCAATCCAACCCCTCGCGACAACAAGCGCAGGCAAAACCAGAACAGCACCACCCCGAAGCCCAGGATCATGGCGTAGGCGACCCACAGCGGCACGTCGGTCACACCGAGCAGGCCGTAGCGAAAGGCGTTGACCATGTAGACGATGGGGTTGATCAGGGCGATCTGCTGGGCGATGCCGGGCAGCAGACTGACCGAGAAGAACACCCCGCCCAGGTAGGTCATGGGCTGGAGCACGAAGGTCGGGATGATGGCGATGTCGTCGAATTTCTGGGCGTAGATGGCGTTGATGAAACCGCCCAGGGCAAAGACGATGGAGGTCATCAGCAGGATCGTGCCGGTCACGAACAGGTTGTGCATGTGAAAGCCCGAAAAAGCCCCGGCGACCAGCCAGACCAGGATGCCGACGGTCACCGCCCGGAACACCGCCCCGGAGACGTAGCCGGCCAGGATGATCCACGGCGGCAGCGGCGAGACCAGAAGCTCCTCGACGTGCTTGCCGAACTTGGCGCCGAAAAACGAGCTGGTGATGTTGCCGTAGGAGTTGGTGATCACGGTCAGCATGATCAGGCCCGGGACGATGAAGTCCATGTAGGGCATGCCGCCCATCTCGCCGACCCGGCGTCCGATGATGGCGCCGAAGATGACGAAGTACAGGCTCATGGTGATCACCGGCGGCAGCAGGGTCTGGGCCCAGATGCGCAGGATGCGGGTGATCTCCTTGATCAGGATGGTCTGATAGCCGATCCAGTACGAGCGCGCCGAGACTTTTTCGGTCATGCCGTACCCTCCGCGGCCGGGGTTTCCGCCACGACCGGGGTTTCTCCCTCCGGATGAATCAGGCGGACGAACAGCTCCTCGAGCCGGTTGACCTTGTTGCGCATGGACTTGACTTCCATGCCCTCGGCCTCGAGCGCCTTGAACAGGCGGTTGAGGCTGCGCGATTTCGGGATGCTGGCCTCGAGCGTGGTCGGATCACGCAGCACGATGTCCATGCCGTCGACCTGCGGCGGGCTGTCGACCGCCTCGCGCAGATCGAGCACGAAGGTCTCGACGTCGAGCTTGCCGAGCAGGGTCTTGACCGTGGTGTTTTCGACGATGTCGCCATGATCGATGATGGCGATGTTGCGGCACAGGTTCTCGGCTTCTTCCAGGTAGTGGGTGGTCAGGATCACGGTGGTGCCGGCTTCGTTGATCTCGCGGATGAAGCGCCACATCGAACGGCGAATCTCGATGTCGACGCCTGCGGTGGGCTCGTCGAGGATCAGCAGGCGCGGTTCGTGGACCATGGCCCGGGCGATCATCAGGCGTCGCTTCATGCCGCCGGAGAGCTGGCGCGATGGCCCGAAGGCCTTGTCCCACAGGCTGAGTTGCTTGAGGTAGCGCTCGGCGCGCTGCCTGGCGATCTTGCGCGGTACGCCGTAGTAGCCGCCCTGGTTGACGACGATATCGAAGGGCTTCTCGAACTGGTTGAAGTTGATCTCCTGGGGCACCAGACCGATTTCGGCCATGGCGCGCGAGCGGTCCTTCTGCACGCTGATGCCGAACACCCGGGTCTCGCCGGCGGTGGCGTTGACCAGGGAGGAGACGATACCGATCAGGGTGGATTTGCCGGCCCCGTTTGGCCCCAGCAGAGCGAAGAAATCGCCTTCGGCGACGTTCAGGTCGATGCCCTTGAGCGCTTCGACCCCGTTGCCGTAGGTTTTGCGGAGTTGGCATACTTCCAGGGCATTCATGACGGATGGCACATCTTTTTGCGGCGCAAGGACTTTAGGGTAAGCTGCCCAGTGTATCGCCACCGTCGCAAGGACACCCCAACAACGTGCGTATCGCCACCGCGTCATTTCTGCTGAGCCTGCTGCTGGCACCCGCACTGGCCGTGGCCCAGGATCGCTATGCCGACCTGGAGGCGTGCGAGCTGGCGGCGGCCGGCGGGCGGATCACCGCCAGCGCGCGCTGCGGAAGCCTGACCGTGGCCGAAAACCCGGACCAGCCCGACGGCCGCCGAATCGATCTGGCCTACGCGGTGGTGCCGGCCAGAGCGGGCCGCGCCGAGGCCGACCCGGTGTTCTTTCTGGCGGGCGGGCCCGGGCAGTCGGCGCGCGACACCCTGCCGATCATGCGCCACGCCCTGCGCGAGATCAATCGCTCACGCGACCTGATCTTTCTCGATCAGCGCGGCACCGGCGGGTCCAATCCGCTGGACTGCGAGATGGAAGAGCAAGACGAAGCCTGGCTTGACGCCAACTACGACCAGATGGCCGAGCAGCTGGACCGATGCCGCGCCGACTGGCAGGCCGACCTGCGCTTCTACACCACCACCGACGCCGCCCGCGACCTGGAAGCCCTGCGCGTCCACTACGGTTTCGACCAGGTCAACCTGATCGGCGGTTCCTACGGCACCCGCCTGGCCCAGGTCTACCTGCGCAACTATCCGGACCGGGTGCGCAGCGTCATCCTCGACGGCGTGGTGCCGACGCGACTGCACCTGGGCGCCGAGCACGGCATCATGCTCGACCGGGCGCTGGGCAAGCTGTTTGCCGCCTGCGCCACCGAGCCGCAGTGCCGGGAAACCTTTCCCCAGCTGGACGATGCCTTTGCCGATCTCAAGGAACAGTTTCCGGACACCGAAAACGGCCCGGAAATCCTGGTGACCCACCCCAGGCGCGGGCAGGCCATGGATTTGCGGTTTACCCGTGCCACCCTGGCCGCCGCGCTGCGCTTTCTGGCCTACAGCCCGCAAACCCAGATGATGATTCCCTACCTGGTTCACGAAGCGGCGACCACCGGTGATCCGACCCGGCTGGCCAGCCAGGCGCTGATCGTGACCGACCAGATGGCCGAGATGCTCGCCATCGGCCTGAACTTCGCCGTCGGCTGCAGCGAGGACTGGCCGGGCTGGCCGGACGTGCCCGGTCAGGAAGACACGCTGCTGGGCAACTCCATGAAAGAGGTCTACGACCAGGTCTGCGCCGACTGGCCGCGCGGCGAGCTCCCGCAGGACTTCCACGAACCCTTCGATGCCGACGTCCCCGTGCTGATCCTGTCCGGCGAGCTTGATCCGGTCACGCCGCCTGCCTACGGCGACGAGGCCCAGGCGCAGTTTTCCAACAGCGAGCACCTGGTCGCGCGCGGTCGCGGCCATATCGTCATCACCCAGGACTGCGTCGGGCAGATCGCCAGCCGCTTCGTGACCGATGCCGGTTTCGACGCGCTCGCCACCGACTGCATGGACCGGCTCGGGCCGGAGCCGTTTTTCATCGACCTGCTGGGGCCGGCGCCATGATCGAAGTCCAGGGACTGCGCAAGACCTTCAACAAGGGCAAGGTGGTGGCCGTCGACGAGGTCAGCTTCAGCGCCCGCGACGGGCAGATCACCGGTCTGCTGGGCCCGAACGGCGCCGGCAAGACCACGACCCTGCGCATGCTCTATACCCTGCTCACCCCGGATTCCGGGCGCATGCGCATCGACGGCATCGATCCGGCCGCCGAGCCGCTCAAGGTCAAGCAGGCGCTGGGCGTGGTTCCTGATTCGCGCGGCCTGTACGACCGCCTGAGCGCGCGCGAGAACATCCGCTACTACGGCCGCCTCCAGGGCCTGGGCAAGGCCGTGATCGCCCAGCGCATCGAGGACCTGGCCGGCGTGCTCGACATGCACGAGTTCATCGATCGCAAGACCAACGGATTTTCCCAGGGCCAGCGGGTCAAGGTCGCGATCGCGCGCGCCCTGATCCACGAGCCGCGCACCGTGCTGCTCGACGAGCCGACCAACGGCCTGGACGTGATGACCACGCGCGCGCTGCGCGGATTTCTCCAGCAGCTCAAGCGCGAAGGCCGCTGCGTGGTGCTGTCGACCCACATCATGCAGGAGGTGGCCGCGCTGTGCGATCGCATCGTCATCATCGCCAAGGGCCGGGTCGTGGCCGAGGGCACGGCCGATGAACTGCTGCGCCGCTCCGGGCGCGACAATCTCGAGGATGCCTTCGTGCAGCTGATCGGATCGGACGAGGGCCTGCTGGCATGATGAGCGTATTCGCCAAGGAAGTCCTCGACAACTTCCGCGACCGCCGGGTCATCCTCAACACCCTCATCCTGGGTCCGCTGCTGGGCCCGGTGATCTTCGCGGTGATGATTTCCTTCATGACCAGCCAGGCGACCGAGCGGATGGAATCGGCGCTGGAGCTGCCGGTCATCGGCGCCGAGAACGCCCCGGCGCTGATCGGGTTTCTGGAGCGCGAGGGCGTGATTATCCAGGACCCGCCGGACGACCCGGAAGGGGCCGTCAAGCGCGAGGAGGAAGAAATCATCCTGCGCATTCCGACCGACTTCGGCACGGCCTGGCGGTCGGGGCAGCCGGCGCCGCTGGAGTTGATCGTCGATCAGTCGCTGCGCTATACCGGCACCACCGTCGCCCGCGTGCGCGGCTATCTCAACGGCTACGGCGCCCAGATCAGCCAGGCGCGCCTGCAGCTGCGCGGCGTGCATCCGGAGATCACCCGACCGCTGCAGGTTTCGGTGGTCGACCTGTCCACGCCCGAATCGCGCGGCGGGATGCTGCTGGCGTTTCTGCCCTACTTCATCATGATCACGGTGTTCATGGGCTCGATGCACATGGCCATCGACACCACCGCCGGCGAGCGCGAGCGCAAATCGCTCGAACCGCTGCTGATCAACCCGCTGCCGCGCTGGCAGATCATGGCCGGCAAGCTGCTGGCCACCACCCTGTTCGCGCTGATGACGCTGGCCCTGGGGCTGGTCGCGTTCGTGATTGCCATGGGCTTTCTGCCCACCGCCGACATGGACATGGCGCTGAACCTGGATTTCCGGGTCGCCGCGCTGGCCTTCATTCTGGTCGCGCCGGTCGCCCTGCTGGCCGCCGCCCTGCTGACCATCCTGGCCTCGTTCGCCAAGAGCTTCCGCGAAGCCCAGAGCTACATGGGCATGGTCATCCTGGTGCCGATGATCCCCAGCTTCTGGATCATGATCGACCCGACCCGCACCGAGACCTGGATGACGCTGGTCCCGCTGCTGAGCCAGAACGTGCTGATCCTGGGCCTGGTCCGCGGCGAGCCGCT
>JAWLFD010000010.1:0-21260 GCA_041685745.1 Wenzhouxiangella sp. | reverse complement strand
CTGGATCCTGCGCCGCATCCTCCAGCCCATGGACGAGGCCCAGGCGATCGAGTTCATGCTCGACAAGCTCAAGGTGACCAAGACGAACGAAGAGTTCTTTAATTACATGAAGAGATAGGGACCAGGGACCAGGGACCAGGGACCAGTGGGTTCGGCGTATCCGCCGGTTCTTGGCCCTGATCCCTGATCCCTGATCCCTGATCCCTGATCCCTGGTCCCTGGTCCCTGATCCCTGATCCCTGATCCCTGATCCCTAGTCCCTGATCCCTTCATCCCCACTTCACACCCCTTCTTCACAATTGTCAACAAGACAAACGTGAAGGAGCCCCAAGTGACTGATTCCGATGGCAATGCCACCATTTTGCTGGTGGAAGACCACAACGATCTCGCGGCCAGCATCGGCGATTACCTGGAAGCCAGCGGCTTTGCCATGGACTTCGCCGCCGACGGCGCGATCGCGCTCAACCTGCTCGACGAAAACCCCTACGACGTCATCATTCTCGACCTGATGCTGCCCAAGATCGACGGCATCCGGGTGTGCGAGCGGCTGCGCGAGCGCGGCGACGGCACGCCGATCCTGATGCTGACCGCGCGCGACCAGCTCGACGACAAGGTCGCCGGCTTCAACGCCGGGGCCGACGACTACCTGGTCAAGCCGTTCGAGATGGAAGAGCTGGAGGTGCGCGTGCGCGCGCTGATCCGGCGCGCCCGCGGCGAGATGTCCGACGGCGCCATGCGGGTCGGCGACCTGGTGTTCGATCCGCGCACCATGCGCGTCGAGCGCGAGGGCGAACGGGTCAACCTGTCACCGACTTCGATCCGCATCCTCAAGGTCCTGATGCGCGAATCACCCCGCCTGGTCAGCCGCGAGCAGCTGGAAAACGAGCTGTGGGGCGACATGCTGCCCGACTCCGACACCCTGCGCTCGCACATGTACAACCTGCGCAAGGGCATCGATCGGCCTTACAAGAACAAGCTGCTGCATACCGTGCAGGGCATGGGTTTCAAGCTGGCCGCGCCGGAAGACGCCTGACGGCCCGCCGCGCGGCAAACGCCGGGGCTCTCAGGCCAGGGCCTCGGCGACCGCCGCCCGGTACTTGCCGCGCAGGGCTTCCCACTCCATCCGGAACCAGGGCGACAGGCGCGCCTCGGGCACGTCCATGAGCCGGTCGATCTCCTCCGGCGCCACGAACCGCCAGGCCGCCAGCTCGTTGGGATTGGGGCGCAGCTGGAATTCCTCGACCCGCCCGACGTAGACCCAGCAAAGCTCGTGCTCGGCGCCCAGGTCCGCAAACCCGGCCTGGTAGCGGAACTTGTAGATGAAGTGCAGCGGCGTGCGCACGCCCAGCTCGTCGAGCAGACGGCGTTCGGTCGCCTCGGCCATCGTTTCGCCGGCGCGCGGATGCGAGCAGCAGCTGTTGGCCCAGTAGAGCGGCCAGAGGCGTTTTTCGGCCGAGCGCTGCTGGATCAGCAAGTGGCCGCGCTGGTCGAACAGAAAGACCGAAAAAGCGCGGTGCAGGATGCCGTCGCCGTCGTGGCAGTCGCCCTTGCTCAGAATGCCGAGCTCGTTGTCCTGCTCATCGACCCGAATGAGCGGCTCGTCGTCGGACGAGACGATCCGGGCCGGGCCGGCGCGATCAGGCGCCACCGACTTCCACCTCGATGGCCTGGTAGCCGGCCGCGCGGATGGCGCGGGCCACGCGCGCGCTGCTGTCCGGGCACAGGGCGATCACCGAACCGCCGCCGCCGCCGCCGGTCAGCTTGGCGCCGACCGCGCCGTGGGTGCGCGCGATCTGGATCAGTTCCTCCAGCTCCCAGCTCGAGACCTGCATGGCGTTGAGCAGGCCCTGGTTGATGTTCATGGTCTCGCCCAGGGTCTCGTAATCGCGCTTGGCCAGGGCATCCAGGCCCACCCCGACCAGGCTGTCGATCTCGTCGAAGATGCGCTCGTAGAGGCCGGGATTGCGCTGCCAGGCCTCGCGGACCCGGGCCACCGTGCGCGCCGTCAGGCTTTCCACCCCGCTCATGCCGATGACCATGGACAACGGTTCGGCGACCTCGATGACCTGCCGTTCCAGCTGCTCGCCGGAGCGATAGAGCATGAACTGGCCGTAGGTGGCCAGGGTGTTGTCGAGCCCGGACGGCGTGCCGTGGGCGACCTTTTCGCATTCGAAGGCCAGCTCGTTGATCCGCTCGTCGGACAGGTCGAGACCGAAATGGGCGTCCAGCGCCCGCAGCACCGCCACGGCCAGCGCGGCCGAACCACCCAGTCCCATCGCCCTGGGCACGCTGGGAAAGACCTCGATGCGCATGCCGCGACCGCTCAGACCCAGCGCTTCGAGCACCCGGGCCAGCGAACGGGTGAACGACGGCGGACGCTTGGCGCTGAAGTCCAGGCGCTGCTCGATGCTCCAGCGCGGAATGATCAGGTCGATGTCCTTGCGCGTATCCTCGATCCGGGCCTGGATGGCCAGCGGGATCGGCGCCGCGATCGCGCGGCGGCCGTAGACCACCGAGTGCTCGCCCAGGAGGATGATCTTGCCGTGGCCGGCACCCAGGGTCTCGCCCTCGAGCACTTCCTCGTCGCGCTGGCTGGCGCTGGGCTCGGCCTGCAGGCGCACGCTGCCGATGATCTCCTCGGCCTTCCAGATCTTGATCTCGCCGGAGGCGATCAGGCGTTCGACGACCGTGTCGAACAGTTCCGGCGGCGTCCCGGCCGCGGTGGCCACGCTGCGCGCGTGCAGCGTCATGTGGCCCTGCTGAATCCCTTCGGTGACCAGCGCGCGCAGCGCCGAGAAGGTCTGGGCCAGGCCGACGGCCCCCATGACCTCGGCCAGTTCGCGGGCGCTTTCGACGCCGAGCATGCGCAGGTTGAGGGCCACCGTCGGGTTGGTCTGCAGCGGCCCGCCGACGGTACCGACCTTGAGCGGCAGTTCCAGCTCGCCGAGCAGGTCGCCGTTGTCGGCCTTGTGCCAGCGCGTCAGGGCGGTGTAGCGCCCGCCGCGGGCGGCGTAGGCGTGGGCGCCGGCCTCGATCGCGCGCCAGTCATTGCCGGTCGCCAGGGCGACGGCGTCGATGCCGTTCATGATGCCCTTGTTGTGGGTCGCGGCCCGGTAGGGGTCGACCCGGGCGAAGTCGTTGGCGACGATGATGCCGTCGCGGACCTGGGCACCGTCGAAGCCCTTGCCGGTCAACGCCGCGATCGGGATCCGGACCCGCGCCCGCACCAGCGCCCGGTCGGCCAGGTTGGACAGGATGCGCAGAAACACCCGGCCCTCGCTGATCGTCTCGACCAGCGAGGCGACCCCTTCGCACATGGTGTTGACCAGGTTGGCCCCCATGGCATCGCGCGTGTCGACCAGCAGGTGCACCACGACCATGTCGCCGCCGGGGCCCTCGGAGGGGTGAACGAACACTTCCAGATCGCGCGCGCCGCCGCCGCGGGCGATCATCTTCGGATGCAGGCTGTTGGCCAGGTTGAGGATTTCGTCCTTGCGCTGCAGCAGGGCCGCCTTGGCCCGGGCCGGGTTGGCCAGGTCGACGATCTGGACCTGGCCGATCAGCATCGGCTCATCGCTTTCGACCCGGAAGCCGCCGCCTTCGCGGGCCAGCTTGGCGGCCGAGCTGAGCGCGGCCACGATCGACGGCTCCTCGACCACCAGCGGGACCACGTATTCCTTTTCGTTGATCAGGAAGTTCAGCCCCAGGCCGACCGGCAGACCCATCACGCCGATGACGTTTTCGATCATCTTGTCGGCCATGTCCACCGACAGCGTGTGCCGCCCCGACTGCAGGTTCTGGTAGTCGTCGGCGCCGATCAGGCCGCGCTCGCGGACCGTGCGCACCCGCTCGGGCACCGTCATCTTGTAGAACCGCGGAATCCTGGATTTTTCCATGCGTGCAGACTCTGTTATCGATTTTGCGGATCAGGCGGGACTGCTGTCGAGCCGCAGCCCCCGTCGTGCCGTGGTCAGCCCCAGTCGGGGCCAGCCCCGGGCGGCCAGCGACAGGCAGGCCTTGTCCAGCGCCTCCTCATCGGTCCCCGCCAGCATCGCCAGGTCGCCGCCACCGGCGCCGCAGGGCTTGCAGGCCAGTCCGTGGGCTGCGGCGGTCCGGGCGATCTGGTCGAGCGATTCGCTGACCACGGGCGCTCCCGACAGGCTCCCAATTCTACCCATCAGCTGTCGGTAGTTATTGATACAGGTCATAAGGCCGTCGGCGTCGTCGTGGTCGAGCGTCTCCAGCGCGGCCCGGCAGCAGTCGGTCAACGCCCGGCGCCATCGGCCGGCCGCGTCCGGCGCCGACCGTGTCCAGCGCGCGTATCGATCGAGAAAATCCGGCGTCGAGGCCGCCTGCCCGGTCCATACGAAAGCCAGATGCAGCGCGTCGGGCAAGGTGACCGGCTCGGTGCGCGCACCGTTCGGGGTGAGCTGGTAACGGCTGACGCCGCCGTGCAGGCTGGCGGCCAGGTCGATGCCGCTGCCCCGCCCGGACTGCCCGGCCCGGTAGGGGGCCAGTAGCGCCTGTTCGAGGCGGGACGCGATGGCGTCACTCGACGCCGGCGCGGCCAGCGCCTCCAGGGCAGCGGCCAGGGCCACCGTCATGGCCGCGCTGGACCCCAGGCCCAGCTTGGTCGCCTCGCCCTGCCCGGCCTGGTAGAGCTCGCCGGTATCGATCCGGATGCGCACCCCGCCGGCGATCGCCGGGCAGCCCGGATGACGCGCCGCCAGCCAGTCCAGCAGGACCCGGGCGCGCTGGAAGGACGGCCGCGCGGCATCGGGGCCGTCCCAGGCGATCAGACCGCTGTCGTCGACCCGGAACTCGACCGGCGCCAGGCCCAGCTGCGGCACTTCGACCCGGCCATGGGTGCCCGCGCCGGTTTCAACCCGCACCCGGGCCCTGCGCTCGACCGCCATGACCAGCGCCGGGGCCCCGTCGAGCACGGCGTACTCGCCCAGCAGCACCGCCTTGCCCGGGGCCGACGAGTGGATCGTGGTCATGGATCGATCAGGCCGGCGCCGGGCCCGAGGCTGGTGCGCAGGACGCGCTGGACGCCGGGAATCGCGCCGAGCTCGGCGGCCACGCGCCCGCCCTCGCCCGGCCGGCAGACCGCCTTGACCTGGGGCCCGGCGTCGACGGTGAAGAACACCCCGACACCCTCCTCGCGCAGGGCCCGAACGCGCTCCAGGCACGCCAGCGTGGCGCCATTCCAGTACAGCAAGCCGGGCTGGGCGGCCAGCGCCGAGGCGTGCATCTTAAGAGCGCTGTGCTCGCTGACCTCGGCCAGTTCGGCGAAATCCCGCTCGGCGATGGCCCGGCGCGCCCGCGCCAGGTCGGCGGGGACCGACGCCACCCAGGCCGGGTAATACGGCGATGTGGCCATGGTCCGGTTCATCCCGTCGCGCGAGGACACCGCCTTGGGTCCGGCATCGGTGATCGCCACGACCACCTCCAGCGGCCAGTGGCCGGCCTCGGCGATGCCCTCGGCCCGGCAATCGCTGCCGTCCGGCGCCTCCCCGGCGTGCAGGTGACAAAAGCCGCCGAACAGGGAACGCGCCGCCGACCCGGAACCGCGGCGGGCAATGGCCGACAGGGCGCCGCGATCGAGTTCCGGGCGAAACACCGCCGCCGCGGCCACGACCAGCGCCGCGTGCCCGGAGGCCGAAGAGGCCAGCCCCGCGCCGGTGGGGAAGTTGTTGCGGCTGACCACCCGGCAACGCGGCCCGTCGGGCGGCCGCAACAGGTCGAGCACGGCCGTGACCGGCGCCGGGTCACAGGGGAGACCGTCGAGTTCGAAATCGTCCGCGTCCCGCTGTGGATCGAGCGCGACCCGGGTCACGGTTTCCAGCTCGGCCAGGGTGATCGACAGCGAGCCGGTCGCCGGCAGGTTGAGCTTCGGGTCGCGCTTGCCCCAGTACTTGACCAGGGCGATATTGGCGCCAGCACGGGCGGTTGCGGCGTTCACGGTCGGGCTACCGGCGGCGATGAAAAGTCATCGGGCATGATAATCCACCCGCCCCGCCGAGACCCGGGGTTGTGTCGCTCAGTCTTTTCGCTCACCGAACGGCCGAAACCGCGCGCGCGGGAAGTCGATGCGGATTTCGGTACCGACCCCCGGCTCGCTCTCGGCCGACAGGTCCCAGCCAAAGCGCTGGCACAGCCGCCGCACGATCGCCAGGCCGAGGCCGTAACCCTCGTTGCTGCGGTCGTGGCCGCGATAGAAGGGTTCGAACATGTGCTCCAGGTCGTCCTCGCCCATGCCGCAGCCGGTATCGCGCACCACCACCCCGCGGTGGTCGATCAGCACATCGACCCGGCCCTGCTCGGTATAGGTCATGGCGTTGCGCAACAGGTTGGTGAACACGATCGCCAGAACGCGCTCGGGCGCGTCGACCTCGAGCAGGCCGCGGGCCTCGATCCCCGTTTCGATGTCCTCCTTGCCCAGCGCGGTGGCGATCTGGTCGAGCAGTTCGCTCAACATGTCGTTGAGCACCAGCGAAGAGGTCGACAGCTTGGATTCGCTTTCCCGGGCCAGCAGCAGCAGGGTCTCGACCAGCGACTCCATGTCGGCCACGGTCCGGCTCATGCGCTCGATCACGGCCTGGCGACGCGCCGGGTCGTCGAAGCGGGTCAGCAGGTTGAGGTTGGCCTTGATCACCGCCAGCGGGGTGCGCAACTCGTGGCTGGCGTTGCGGGTGAAGTTGCGCTCGCGCTGCACGAACAGTTCCAGGCGACTGATGAACTGGTTGATCGCATTGACCAGCGCCAGGGTCTCGGTATCGCCGGTATCGGCGAACTCCTCGACGCTGAACTTCTGGAAGTGCCCGGCCCGAAAATCGTAGTTGCGCACGGCCTCGGACAGCTTGACCACGGTCGATACCGCGCGCCGCGACATGATGTAGCCGACCCAGGTGAGCACGTAGATCAGCAGCAGCACACCGGTCAGCGGGGCGATCCCGAAATAAAACGCCAGGGCCGAGACCTGGACCTCGTCGAAGACCAGGAACAGCCGCTCGTCGCCGCGTTGGCTGACGTGAATGACCGGCTCCGAGCCCGGCGCCTCGTCGACGCGCCCGAATCCCGGCCCGCGCTGTTGCAGCCAGGCCGGCACGGCGGAGACGTCGTCGCCGCGCGCGAGATAGCCGCGCAGATTGTTGGTGTTGGGCAGGGGAAAGTCGGGGTCGTCGGCACGCTGGACCCAGAAGTGCTCGGCTTCGCCGATCAGGGCTTCACGCACGAGCACGTTCTCGACCACCAGGGCGGCGGCGTAGACACCGGCCACCGTGGCCACGCTGATGGCCAGGATCTGCAGGATGAAGACCCGGACCAGCTTGGTATCGAGATTGCCCTTCAGCAGCCGGTTGAGCGCACCCACGGCGTCAGGCCCTCCCCTGTCGGCCGGCCGCCATCGGTTCGCCGCCGCGGCCCACTAGCGGCGCCGGAAACGATAATGGGCGACCAGCCAGGCATTGCCGTCATCGAACGCGAACAATTCCTCGCAGGCCATGAAGAACATGCGCCAGCGCTGCTGCCAGCGCGCGGCATCGTCGCCGTAGGCCGAGCGCATGACTTCGGCCACCTCGGATTTGCGTCGATCCATGTTCTCCAGCCAGCCGCGTGCGGTCCGGGCGTAGTGGTGGCCGGAAAAGAGCCTGCGGTTTTCCAGCGCCAGGTCGTCCTGGAAATGCAGCAGGGTATCGGCGGCCGGCATCAGCCCGCCGGTGAAGAAGTAGCGCCCCATCCAGTTGCCCTCGCCCTCGGTTTCAAAGGGATAGAGCAGGTAGCGGTGGCAGAAGATGTGCACGAACAGCTTGCCCTCCGGCCGCAGCCAGCCGGCGATGCGCTTCATCAGTTCGCGGTAGTTGCGCACGTGTTCGAACATTTCCACCGAGACCACGCGATCGAAGCGCTGGTCGAGCTTGAGCGTGTTGACGTCCCGGGTCAGGACCTCGACGTTGTCCAGCCCCAGTGCCGTCGCCCGGGCCTGGATGTGCGCCCGCTGCGAGGCCGAGTTGGACACCGCGGTGATGGTGCTTTCGGGATACTCGGCGGCCATCCACAGGGTCAGCGAGCCCCAGCCGCAACCGAGCTCGAGGATGCGCTGACCGTCGGCCAGCTCGGCGTGGCGGCAGGTCTCGGCCAGCATCGCCTCCTCGGCCGCATCCAGATCGTCGACGCCTTGCGGCCAGTAGCCGCTGGAGTACTTCAGCCGCTGCCCCAGGGCCAGTTGATAGAAGGCCGCCGGCACTTCGTAGTGCTGCTCGTTGGCGGCATCGGTCTCGATCGCGACGGCCGACTGGCGCAACTCCTCGATCAGGGCCTGGGCGCGCTGCGAGCGCCGCATGGGATCGCGGTCGAACTCCTGGGCCAGGCGGCGTTCGAGCAGGCGCCGGATACCGAGCCGCACCACCCAGTCGGGCAGGCGACCGGATTCGGCCAGTTCAATCGGCTTCATGGGCGATGACTCCTTCGGCAGGCCGCGCCTCTGCGCCGGCAGGCCGCTCGCGGGCCAGCCAGAACAGCAGCGGCAGCACGATGGCCCAGCTCAGGCCGGTGGCCAGGATCACCTGCCAGGCCGGCGCCAGCCACTCTACCGCACCGAAGCGCGAGCCGGCAAAGTACGAGAACGGGGAACCGATGGCGCCGGCCGCGGCCAGCAGCCACAGGCGCTGCTTGAACGCGGCCATCGAGTGGTTGATGACCAGCGCCACCGAGATCCACAGCAGCATGATCCACAGCGGCGCGAACTGCGACGAAGGCCAGGCCATGGCGAACTCCAGCAGACCGAGCTGGATCCAGGCGGTGTCGAGCACGAAGCCCAGTCCCAGGCAGATCGCGATCAGGCGCAGATCCAGCGGGTGCCGGTTGCGCCGATCGAGCTGCCACAGGACCAGCGCGCCGACCACTGCCACGCCGGTCCAGAACACGCCGTGCGCGGCGCCGATCACGCACGCCGGCCAGGCCAGCTGGAACAGGCCCTGGTTGACCAGGAATGCGCGGGTCACAGGCGCCCGCCGGTCAGACCGCCGTCGGAGGCCGGGCGAAAGCCGGGCGCGGCCAGGAGCAGGTGCACGTCGCTGATCGCGCGCTCGCGAAAACCGCCCTCGCAGTAGGCCAGGTAGTAGCGCCAGCGGCGCCGGAAGGTTTCGTCGAAGCCCATCGCGGCCAGCTGGTCCCAGGCGGCCTCGAAGCGCTCGCGCCAGGCCTTGAGCGTCAATGCATAGCTCGCCCCGAAGTCGGCCAGTTCGACCAGGCCCAGGCGCGTGGAGCGGGCCATGGACGCGGTGATCGCGCTGACCGAGGGAATGAAACTGCCCGGGAACACGTAGCGCTTGATGAAATCCACCGTCCTGAGCGAGCGGGCATAGCGAAAATCCTCGATGGTGATCGCCTGGATCAGCGCCAGCCCGTCGGATTTCAGGCGTTGCTCGATGGTCGCCAGGTAGGTGTCGAGGTAGTGATGGCCGACGGCTTCGATCATTTCGATCGAGACCACGCGATCGAAGCGCCCCTGGAGATTTCGATAATCCTCCAGCAGGACGGTCACGCGGTCCTCGAGGCCGGCCTCGGCCACCCGCGCGCAGGCGTAGTGATGCTGCTCGCGCGAGATGGTGGTCGTCGTCACCCGGCAGCCGGTCGACCGGGCGGCGTGAATCGCCAGCCCGCCCCAGCCGGTGCCGATTTCGAGCAGGTGATGTTCCGGCCCCAGGCCCAGGCGCTCGCAGATCCGGTCCAGCTTGGCCAGCTGGGCCGTCTCCAGGCTGTCCTCGTCGGACTGGAACAGGGCGCTGGAATACATCATGCGCTCGTCGAGCCAGGCGGCGAAGAAGTCGTTGCCCAGGTCGTAGTGGGCGGCGATGTTGCGCCGGCTGCCCTGCAGGCTGTTGCGATTGAAGCCGTGCCAGGCCTTCATCAACGCACCGGTCAGGCGCGCGCCGCCGCCGTCGATGGCCGTCAGCGCGTCGCGGTTGCGCGCGAGGATGCGGATCACGCCGACCAGGTCCGGACTGTCCCAGAGCCCGGCCATGTAGGCCTCGGCCGCCCCGAGCCCACCGCCGGTGGCCAGCATCCGCCAGAACCGCTGGTCGTGCACGTCGATCGCCGCGCTGCCGCCGTCGGGATCGCCGAGCCGGCTCTCACCGTGGCCATCCCGGATGATCAGCTGCCCTTCGCGCAGCCGGTCCAGACGAGCCAGCACGCGGTGCCGCAGCCAGCCATCCAGGCCGCGGCCGGAACCACGCCGTTCGACGTCCATCCGGACCGCTTTTTCGTTGGCACTCATGTCGAATTCGCTTGCTTGTCGGGATGAGGAAAGAACGGAACGCGGCGCACCCACAGCCGCAGCGCCTGCCAGTAGATCGCGCCCAGCACGCGCAGGGTCAGCAATGGATAGGCCAGCGGCATGCGGGTCATCGCGCGACCGTCGAGCGGCGCCAGGTCCAGCTGCATTCCGGCTGCGAAGCATTCTGTGTCGCCGTCCATCACCAGCATGTGAACGGCCAGCGCCGTGTCTTCGACCCGGAACCGCCAGTCGTAATCGAGCTGCATGGGCAAAAACGGCGACACGTGAAACGCCTTGGCGAAGCGGAACCGGTAGTCGGGGCCGTCCTGGTCGCGCGCGTCGAGCACGTAGGCATGGCGCTGACCCCACGGCGTGTTGTGGACTTCGGCGACGATGAAGCGCAGCCGGTCCCGATCATCCAGGCACAGGTAGAAGCTGACCGGGTTGAAGCACACGCCCCACTGGCGCAGGTGGGTGAGCACGAACACCCGGCCGTCAGGACGCACCCCCTTGGCCTGCTCGATCCGGTCGCGCACCGCCTCGGCCACGGATCGCTCCGGTGGACCGAGGTAGTCGCTGCGACGAAAGGTGACCAGGTTGGCCTTCTCGCGCGACCACCAGCGCGAGCCCGCGCACAGCGCATCGATCTGCTCGACGTCGAACAGGCTGTAGTACAGCCGGTAGGCGAAACGATGGTGCCTGGGCGTGGTGCGACGGTGCCAGACGCGCCCCGTCGCGATCGCGTTATCCATGCTGCGAGCGCTCCAGGTCTTCGATCACGCGTCGGGCGCTGCGCGCGCCGTCCTCGTGGAAACCCCAGCCCCACCAGGCGCCGCAGAACCAGGTCCGGCGGCGGCCGTTGACCTCGGGCCAGCGCTGCTGGGCCTGGATCGCTTCCGGGGTGAAGACCGGATGCTGATACTGGCGACGGACCAGGATGCGGTCCGGATCGATCTGTTCGGTCTGGTTGAGCGAGACGATGTAGTCGGTGGCACTGTCGATGTTCTGCAGCCGGTTCATGTAGTAAGACACCCGGCAGCAGGCCTCGTCGGCGCCGTCGCGGCGCACGTTCCAGGCCGCGCGCGCGGCCGGCAGGCGAGGCAGCAGGCGGGTATCGGTATGGAGCACGGTTTCGTTGGGCTGATAGCCGATCGCGCCGAGCACGGCCCGCTCTGTCTCGTCGGCGTCGGCGAGCATCGCCAGCGCCTGGTCGGAGTGGCAGGCCAGGATGACCCCGTCGGCGTGCAGTTCTTCGGTCTCGGTCAGGACCCGGACCCTGTCGGCGCAGCGGTGGACGGACCGGACCGCGGCCCCGGTCTGGAAGGACGCCCGGCAGGCGGCCGCGCGTTCGACGTAGCTGCGGCTGCCGCCGCTGACCGTTCGCCAGGTCGGTCGTCCGGAAAGCTGCAGCATGTTGTGGTTGTCCATGAACTGCAGCAGGTGACGCATCGGGAACTCGGTGACCCGTCCCATCGGCGCCGACCACAGCGCGGAGGCCATGGGCAGCAGGTGCAGCTCGCGGAACATGGAGCCCAGGCCGCTCTCGGCCAGCCACTGCCCCAGGGTGATGCGCTCGTCCAGCGTGCCCATCAGCCCCGGGGCGCGCCGGTAAAAGCGCACGATGTCGGCGAACATGCCCCAGAACGCGGGGCTGGCGAGGTTGCGGCGCTGACAGAACAGCCGGTCGAAGCTGGTTGCGTTGTATTCCAGCCCGCTGGCCTGGTCGGAGACCGCAAAACTCATGTCCGAGTCTTCCCAGGCCACCCCCAGCTGCCCGAACCAGCGGGTCAGCAGGGGGTAGTGGTGCTCGTTGAAGACGATGAAACCGGTATCGATGAAGCGCTCGCTGTCGCCTTCGCCGACGCGCTGGGTATCGGCATGGCCGCCCAGCCTGTTCTGGGCTTCGAGCACGATCACCTCGTGGTCGCGGCTCAGATGCCAGGCGGCATAGAGGCCGGCCACACCGGCCCCCACGATCACCAGCCTCACGCGGCCGCCCGGATGCGCCGCGCCTGGCGGACCTTTTCGGGTACCGGCTTGAGATCCCAGACCAGGCCCAACCAGCTCATCAGCCGCAGGACGTAGAAGCTCAGGTCGATCTCCCACCAGTAAAAACCCTGGCGCGCCGAACCGGGGAAGTGGTGATGGTTGTTGTGCCAGCCCTCGCCCAGGGTCAGCAGGGCCAGCCAGAAGTTGTTGCGGCTGTCGTCGCGGGTGGCGTAGCGCCGCTTGCCCCAGACATGGGCCAGCGAGTTGATCGTCAGCGTGGCATGAATCAGGACCACGGTGGCGATGAAATATCCCCAGACCAGCAGCTGCCAGCCGCTGGTCTCCAGGCCCGGAGCCCAGCGCCCGAGGGCCCAGCCGAGAGCGAACCACGCGCCGGCGTAGGCCACCGGGACGGCCAGGGCGAAACGGTCCAGCCAGCGCAGTTCCGGGTACTGGACCAGGTCGGGGATGCGCTTTTCGTCGGTGGTGAAATGCTGCCGACTGAGGAACCAGCCCATGTGGCTCCAGAGAAAGCCGTGCCGGGGCGTGTGCGGATCGGATTCCTGGTCGGCGCAGCGATGGTGCTGACGATGATGGGCCGCCCACCACAGCGGCCCGCGCTGGGTCGCCGCCGCCCCGATCACGGCGAACACGAACTGCGCCGGGCGCGAGGTGCGAAAGGCCCGGTGGGCGAAGTAGCGATGGTAAAAGGCGGTGATGGCGAACATGCGCACCAGGTAGCTGGCCGCGAAAGCCGCTACCGCAACCCAGGACACGCCGACCCAGAACACGGCCAGGCAGGCCAGGTGCAGCGCCAGGAACGGCAGGATTCGAAGCCAGTCGATCGAGCGCTGATCGCGATCCTCGGGCGCGCTGTAGCGCGAGGCGTCTATCCAGGTCAGCAGAGTCTGTTTCAAGCGTTTTTCCGATCGGAACGAAGGTTGGGCCGGCGCAATGGTAGTCGGGTCTGCAATGAATGGACCGTGAAGCCGGCCGTCGGGCTCGTTCACCGCTGCTTGATCGCTGCCGGCGCAAACTGGGCGGATGAACAAGTCAAACAACGTTTTTCTGGTCTTTCTTGCGGGAGTCACGATGATGCTACTGTCCGGATGCAGCGGCCGCGGCGGAGCAACCGCCCTGGTCGACGTCGCCGCCTACGACCGGGCCATGCAGGACCATCCCGGCTCAACCCTGGCCATCGAGGACGGTCTGGCGCGGTTCCAGGCGACCTTCGACGACCTGACCGCCCCGGACATCGCCGACCGCTTCCGGGACACGTATGCCGAGGAATTGTTTTTCAACGACACCCTGCACACCATCGAGCAGCGCGAGGCTCTGGCCGACTACATGGGTCGCACCGGCTCGGGCCTGAAGGAAAGCAAGGTCGAGGTACACCAGGTTCTGCGCGACGGCGCCGACGTGTTCGTGCGCTGGTCGATGGAATTCAGAACCCGCGCGGCCGGTCGCAACATCCATTCGCACTCGATCGGCATGACGCACCTGCGATTCGACGAAACCGGGCGGGTGGTGCTGCACCAGGATTTCTGGGACAGCGGTCACGCGCTGTATGCGCACCTGCCGTTCGTCGGCTTTGCCGTGCGCCGCGCGCGGAGCGCAATGTGAGTCGACGTCGCACGACCCGCGCGCTGGCCGGCCTCTTGCTTGGACTGTGGGCCGGCCAGGTCATGGCGGCCCCGGCCCCCGGCGAACTGACGCGCTGCGCCGAACTGGAGTTGCGCGTGGCCGGGCTGTTCCATGTCGGCACCGCTTACCTCTACCTCGATGAATGCGCCAGCGCCCAACGGATCCTGGAAACGGTACCCAAACAGTTCTCGCTGGCCCTGGCGCGCGATTTCCAGGGAGAAGACCTGATCGAATCGGCGCGCGAGACCCTGACCCGCAATCTCGACCTCGACCATCCCGACCAGCTGCCCGAGGCACTGCTGTGCCTGGCCGACGCCTATGTCGACGCCGATTCCGGCGACCGCTACGACGTTGTCTACCGCCCCGGCGAGGGGCTGGGTCTGTACCTCAACGAGCGCTTGCTGCAAAGCTGCGAGGACGGCGAAGATGCCGAGAAATACTTCATGATCTGGTTCGGCGAGGATCCGTTTCATCGGCGCATGCGCGACCGGCTGCTGGAACAGGCCCGCGAGTCCGCCGCCGCGGGCTGACCGCCGGGCTCGACCAGAAGACGCGCACCGCTCGAGGCGGCTACAATGCCGTCATCGAAATCTTTGCTGCGGGAGCCTGTCGATGCCGTTTCGTCATACCTCTGTGCTGGTCGCCGTGGACGATTCCGAAAGTGCCGGCCGGGCGCTGGACTTCGCCCTGGAACTGGCCGAGACGCTGCGCCTGCCGGTTCGCATCGTCCACGCCACCCGTCCGCGCCAGGGTCGGGCGGGCGAAGTGCGCACCATCGACTACGAAGAAATGCAGCAAGCCGCCGGCGGGATTCCCGAATACGAGTTGGCCGCGGCGGTGCTCGAACGCGCGCTGGCGCGGGCCGGGGAGCGGGCCGTGTCGGTCGAGCCGGTCCTGCTCAGCGGCGACCCGGCCGAAGCGCTGCTGCGCTACGCGGCCGAGTGCGACCGCCCGATGCTGGTCGTGGGCAGGCGCGGACGCGGTCGCCTGCAGGGGCTGCTGATGGGCAGCGTCAGCGACAAGACCGTGCGCCTGGCGCGCTGCCCGGTCATCGTCATCCACTAGTGGCCCGCTAGATCGCCTGGCCGTAGCGCTCCAGCAACGCCCCCATCCGCTGCTCGACCCATTCGCTGACCGGGGTCAGCCGGACCTTGAAACGCTGCTCCAGCGCCGCGGTATCGACCAGCGGCCCGTCGCCGGGCAAGGCATCGATTCCCTGGTACAGGGCCGCAACCGAACGCCCCGTCTCGGCGCTGCCGGCCATGTGGCTCAGGGTGTCGGCGAAGTCGGTGATCGACTGGGGCGCGTAATGCACTTCACGCCGGTAGACCCGCGCCAGCAAGCGGCACAGTTCCGGACCGTTGACCGCTTCGGGACTGGCGATGTCGATGACCTGCCCGACGACGTCGGCTTCCAGCCCGGCCACGACCAGCCTGGCCTGGTCTTCCGTGGCCGTCCAGTTCAGGCGGCGCCCGGCATCCAGCGGCGGATAGGTCAGGCGCCCGTGCTCGCGAATTTCACGCAGGATGTGCGGCCAGACGAGGTTGGCCAGGTACAGCGTCGGGCGCAGCACGACCGAGTCCACGCCGCTGTCGAGCACGCGCTGCGAGGCCGCGCGCAGACCGTCCACGAACGGCCCGGAAGGCATCGCCTCCCCGCACCAGGCCGATGTGGTGAACACCAGTCGCTTGAGGCGCGCTTGACGGGCCCCGGCCAGGACGTGGTCGACCATGGCTTCGGCCTCGGCGGTCTGCGGCAGCACCGGCAGGTAGAAAAACGCCGCGTCCATGCCGGCCATCGCCTGTTCGACCGCGTCGGCGTCGAGCAGGTCGGCTTCGTGGACTTCGGCCCGGCTGGAAAGGGATTCTTCGGCCCCGACCGCATCGCGGCTGACGGCGCGCACGGCAAGACCGGCGGCCAGGGCGGCATCGACCACCGGATGGCCCTGCGTGCCGGTGGCTCCGAATATCACCAGGCTTGTGATCTTGTTCATCGGCGACCGTCCGGGCTTTTGGGGTTCATCAGCCTCCAGACTACCATCAAAAAAAGGCGGCGCCCGAGTGGCGCCGCCTCTGAAATTCCCCCTTCTCCAGGGACCAGCAACCCTTTTGCTTGCAGAAGGGGGATTCCGCTGCCCCCCGCATCGGCGAGGGTCCCTACCAGCAACAACTGACCAACAGATTGCGCCACGAGTTGCCGGTGCGTCATCAGTCTTTTCCCCCGTCTATTTGTAGGAAATTTGCTATGTCTTGTAGGAAATTTGCCATATTCCGACGGAAATCCGCCATCTCATGGAGCCGTGACGGCGCGATGATAAGATTTGGTGCAATTGCCGTCACGGAGGACAGTCATGGCCAAATCATCCGCCTACCAGGCCAAGGTGCCGGACGAACGCGGCATCATCCCCTACACCGACGAGGAGCATTCGGTCTGGGCCGATCTCTACGCCCGCCAGATCCGGGTCATCGAAAACCGGGTCTGCCAGCCTTTTCTCGACGGACTGGAGACCCTGAGGCTGCCCCGGGACCGCATTCCCCAGCCGGTCGAAGTCTCGAAGGTGCTCAAGGACAAGACCGGTTGGGAAGTGGCGCCGGTACCGGCGCTGATCAATTTCGACCGCTTCTTCCAGCTGTTGTCGGAGAAACGGTTCCCGGCCGCTTCGTTCATTCGCTCGCGCGAGGACATGGACTACCTCAAAGAGCCCGACATCTTCCACGAAATCTTCGGCCACACCACGATGCTCACCCACCAGGCCTTCGCCGACTTCACCGAAGCCTACGGCAAGGCCGGCGTCCGGGCCAGCCGCGAGGAACGGGTCTTTCTGGCCCGGCTGTACTGGTTCACGGTCGAGTTCGGCCTGCTGCAAACGCCCGAGGGCGTGCGCATCTGCGGCGGCGGCATCGCCTCTTCGCCCGGCGAAACCGAGTACGCGATGGAAAGCCCGGAACCGCTGCGCCGGCCGTTCGAGCCGCTCGACGTGCTGCGCACCCCGTACCGAATCGACATCTTCCAGCCGGTCTACTACATTCTCGATCGCCTGGACGACCTGTTCCAGCTCGCCCGCGAGGACCTGCTCGGCCTGATTCGCCAGGCCCGGGTGCTCGGTGAGTTCACCCCCACCTTTCCGCCGAAACACAAGGAAGCCGCCTGACATGACCGAAGATCGCCTGACCGAAAAGAAATGCGTGCCCTGCGAAGGCGGGACCGAGCCGCTGCCAGCCGACCGAATCCAGGAGCTGCTGCCGCAGGTCCCCGGATGGCAGGTCGATGAGCACAACAAGCAGATCTTTCGACGCTTCGAGTTCAAGGGCTTTTACAAGACCATGGCCTTCATCAACGCCATGGCCTGGGTGGCCAACCAGGAAAATCACCACCCGGACTTCGAGGGCGGCTACAACTTCTGCCTGGTCCACTTCACCACCCACGCGATCGACGGCCTGAGCGACAACGACTTCATCTGCGCCGCCAAGCTCAACGCGCTGCTGGATGAGTAGTCGACCCGACCGGGCCCCGGCGGCGGGCGCGGAGACCCTGGGCGCGGACCTCGAGCGGGCCATCGCCGCGGTCAACGGGGTCATCGTCGACAAGCCCGACGTCGTCGAGCTGGCCTTCTCCGCCCTGCTGGCCGGCGGCCACCTGCTGATCGAGGACCTGCCCGGGGTCGGCAAGACCACCCTGGCCCAGGCGCTGTCGCGGGTGCTCGGCGGCGACTGGCAGCGCGTGCAGTTCACCAACGACATGCTGCCGGCCGACATCCTGGGGGTGTCGGTGTTTCGGCGCCAGGACGAGGTCTTCGAGTTCCGGCCCGGTCCGGTCTTTGCCAACGTGGTGCTCGCCGACGAGATCAACCGCGCGACCCCGCGCACCCAGTCGGCCCTGCTCGAGGCGATGGCCGAGGGCCAGGTTACCGTGGACGGCAAGACCCACGTCCTGCCGCAGCCGTTTTTCGTCATCGCCACCCAGAATCCGCTGGACCTTGCCGGCACCTATCCGCTGCCCGACTCCCAGCTGGACCGCTTCCTGCTGCGCACCGCCATCGGCTATCCGTCCGCCGCCGAGGAGCGCCGTCTGCTGATCGAACCCGACCGCCGCCGGCTGCTGGAAGACCTGGCGCCCGAACTCGACAGCCGCCGGGTCCTGGCCCTGGTCGATCGGGCCGCGGGATTGCACGTCGCCGAGCCGGTCCTGGACTACATCCAGGCCCTGGTCGAGGCCACGCGCACGCACGCCGGGCTGCGCGCCGGGCTGTCGCCGCGCGCCGCGCTGGCGCTCATCCGCACGGCGCGCGCCCACGCCCTGGTCCGACGCCAGGATTTCTGCCTGCCCGAGAACGTCAAGCAGATCTTCCCCTACCTGGCTGGCCACCGCCTGCAGCCGCTGCCGGAGTCCGGTCTCGACAGCCGCGGCATCGTCGAAGAGATCGTCGACAACACCGCCGTGCCCTGATGAACACCACCGGTTCCGCGCCCGGTCAACCGATCAGGGGGCTGCCGGGGCGCTGGTTCAATGCCTGGATAGCCCGGCGCGGGCCGACCCGCCCGCCGCTGACCCTGCGCTACCGCCAGATCTTCATCCTGCCGACCCGCTTCGGCTGGCTGCTCGGCGCCCTGATGTTCGCCATGCTGATGGGCAGCCTCAACTTCAACAACAACCTGGGCCTGCTGACCACCTTCATCGTCGCCGGCCTGGGGTCGAACTCGATGCTCATCGCCTATCGCAACCTCGACCGCCTGCGCATTCTCCGCACCGGCGCGCTCCCGGTCTTTGCCGGGCAGACGGCCGAACTGCTGGTCAGCCTGGCCGGCAACGCCGGGCGCGCGCGGCCCGGCCTGGAAATCGCCCTCGGCGATCGCGAGCAGATGGTCTCCATCGCCGCCAACGGCGTGGCCGAGGTGCGCCTGCCGCTGGCGACCCGCCACCGCGGCTGGCTCCAGCCGGGACGCTGCCGCATCCAGACGCGTCAGCCCGTCGGACTGTTCCGCGCCTGGTCCTGGTTCTGGCCGGAGCGACCGATCCTGGTCTGGCCGCGGCCGGCCCGCAACCCCCCGCCGCTGCCTGAAGGCGGGGGCGACCGCGACGGACTGCTCGACCAGCCCCGAACCGACGGCGACGAGTTTTTCAGCCTGCGCAACTGGCGCGAGGGCGACGCGCTGCATCGGGTTGCCTGGAAAGCCAGCCAGCGCCACGACACCCTGCTGGCCCGGGAACTGCGCCGACCGCGCTCGCCCCGGTTGCTGCTGGACCTGGCCCGCACGCCCGGGGAAAACCTCGAGCAGCGCATCAGCGTGCTGACCGCCTGGGTGGTTCAGGCCCATCGACAGCAGCGCCAGTGGTCGCTGCGCCTGGGCCCGGAGAGCCTGGGGCCGGACCACGGCGAGGCCCACCTGCAGCGCTGCCTGCGCGCGCTGGCGGAATTCTAGATGGCCGGGAAGTTGTCCTTCAACGCCGTTGCCTGGACGGTCGCGGCTTTTCTCATCGCCGCCCTGCCCCACCTGGCCGCCATGCCGCCGTGGCTGGCCGCCTTCATCGTCGGCGCCTGCGCCTGGCGGCTGGCCGTCGCCCGCGGCCGGGGCAGACCGCCCCCGGCGCTGCTGCGACTGCTGCTGACCGCAACGGCGGTCGGGCTGATCGTGCTGGCCTTTGGCGGACTTTGGGGACGAAGAACCGCCACCGCGCTGCTGTGCGTGATGCTGGCGGCCAAGATGATGGAGATGTTCACCATGCGCGACCTGCGCCTGGTCGCCTCGGTCAGCTTTTTCCTGATCGCAACCCAGTTCCTGTTCAGCGAAAAGCTGGTCTACCTGGGCTACCTGGCGGCCGGCTCGCTGACCGCGACCATCGCCCTGGTGCGCATCCAGGACCTGCACGGCCACCCCGCCGGCGAGCCCCCGGGGGCCCAGGCCGCCGCCGTTCGCAGCGGGGCGATGCTGCTGCTGATGGCGCTGCCGGTCGCGCTCACCCTGTTCGTGCTGTTTCCGCGCCTGGCCCAACCGCTGTGGGGGCTGCCCGACCAGGTCCTGGACGGGCGCACCGGCCTGTCCGACGACATGTCGCCGGGCAGCATCAGCAACCTGTTCCTGGACGACTCGCCGGCATTCCGGGTGGAGTTCGAAGACGCCCCGCCGCCGCCCGGCGAGCGCTACTGGCGCGGCCCGGTGCTGTGGCATTTCGATGGCAGCACCTGGAGCCGACCGTTTTTCGGCGATGCACCCTCGCGCCAGCTGGTGCCCGAAATCGGCAACACCGTGCGCTACAGCGTGCAGCTCGAGCCGCACGAGCAACGCTGGCTGTTCGCCCTGGACTACCCGGTCCGGGCGCCGGAAAACGCCATGATCACCATCGACCACCAGGTCCTCAACCGCCACCCGGTCACGGCACTGACCCGGTACGAGATGGTGTCCAACCCCGACTTCGTCGACATGCCCCGGCTCTCGGACGGCGCCCGCGCCATGGCCCTGCGCCTGCCCGAGGGGCGCAACCCCAGGACCCTGGAGCTGGCCGCCGAACTGCGCCGGCGTCACCCCGATGACCGCGAGCTGGTCGGGGCGGTGCTGCGCTGGTTCCGCGAGGAGGCGTTTTTCTACACCCTGAGCGCGGCGCCGCTGGGGCGCCACGGCGCCGATGAATTCCTGTTCGACCTGCGCTCGGGCTACTGCGAGTACTATGCCTCGGCCTTCGCCATCCTGATGCGCGCGGCCGGCATTCCGACCCGCATCGTCACCGGCTACCAGGGCGGGCTGTGGCAGGCCGGCAGCGACTACCTGCTGGTGCGCCAGTCCGATGCCCACGCCTGGACCGAGGTCTGGCTGGAGGGCTCCGGCTGGACCCGGGTCGATCCAACCGCCGCCGTCTCCCCGGACCGCATCGAACAGGGTTCGCGCAGCGTCATCGACCGGCCCGGCGGAATGCTCAACCTGGACTGGCTCGAGCAGTTGCGCAACCGCTACGACCGCATCCAGCACCTGTGGAACCGCTGGGTGCTCGGCTTTGACCACGAGCGCCAGCGCGACTTCCTGCAGCGCCTCGGGCTGCCCGACCTCAGCCCCGAGCGCATCGCCGTGCTGATGCTGCTGGCGCTGCTGGTGGTCTCGGCACCGATCAGCTACCTGCTGCTGCGCCAGGCGCGACCGGGCCGCAGCACCCCGGTCGAGCGCGCCTGGCGCCGGCTTCTCGTCCGCCTGCGCCGGCAGGGCCTGGAAAAGCGCCCCGCCGAAACCCCGCTGGAATTCGCCGGGCGGGTCGAGGCCGCGCTGCCGCAGTCGGGTAAACTGTTTCGCAAGCTGGTCGAAACGTACTGTCGGATTCACTACGGCGGTCGAAGCGACCAGGACGCCTCGTTCCTGGA
>JAWLFD010000175.1:0-5201 GCA_041685745.1 Wenzhouxiangella sp. | reverse complement strand
AAAAGCCGGCACCAGGGCCGGCTTTCCGTCACCGCATTGGGCGGATCTGCTTACTCGGTCGGCTGGACCGAGACGAACTTGCGCAACGGCTTGCCGCGCTGTTCGAAGGTGACCTTGCCGTCGGCGAGCGCGAAAAGGGTGTGGTCGCGACCGACCTTGACGTTGTCGCCGGCATGGAAACGGGTGCCGCGCTGGCGGACCAGGATGTTGCCGGCCAGCACGTGCTCGCCGCCGTAGCGCTTGACGCCCAGGTATTTGGGATTGGAGTCGCGGCCGTTGCGCGTCGAGCCGCCTGCTTTCTTGTGTGCCATCGTCCTTAGCCCTCGATTCCGGTGATCTTGAGTTCAGTGTAATACTGGCGGTGACCCATCTGCTTCATGTGGTGCTTGCGGCGCCGGAACTTGATGATCCGGATTTTCTCGCCGCGACCGTGGTCGACCACCTCGGCGGTGACCTTGCCGCCTTTCACGGTCGGCGTACCGATCCGCACGTCCTCGCCTTCACCGACCATCAGAACCTGGTCGATCTCGACCGTGGCGCCCTTGTCGGCGTCCAGCTTTTCAACGCGCAGAACGTCGCCTTCCGCTGCCCGGTACTGCTTGCCGCCGGTGGTAAATACCGCGTACATGATGCGTGCTCCAGATAAAAGTGCTTTAGCAAAGAGCGGAAATATTACCGGATCGGCGCCTTCAGGTCAATTCCAACCGATAGGGAAATGGTCGATTCGTTCGCCTGCCCGTTCGATCTTCACCAGGGCAGATCGTACCGGCCAGCCCAACGCGCGCGTACTTCAGACCCGCTTGTGGGCTGTCAGTTCGCTGGTGTAGCGGAAACGCTCCCCCGGGTGCGTGCTGAGGGTCAACAGTACCAGCCGTTCGGTCAGGTCAAAGTAGCGCCGAAACACCACCAGGGCGGGACTTTCCGGCTTTGCGCCCAGCGTCTCGGCCAGCCCGGGATTCAACGCCCCCGCCGACAGGGTCTGGCTGACTCGGCTGAGGTTCATGAAGTCCAGCAGCTCGTAAAGGGCGCGCTCGCTTCGGTTCAGGTCGAGCAGATGACGTTGCTGTTGCTGGCTGGCCGCAGGAGCCCAAATCTCCACGAAGCCCAGCGCCAGCGGCGGCTCCTGATCGCGCTGATAGCGAATGCCGGTCAGGCGCGGAACCAGGCGGCCGACCGGAACGCCCATTTCGTCGCTCAGATCCTTGCCGACCGGCGCCATCTCGCTGCTCTGGATCACCAGCCGGGTTGCCTCGCCGTACTGGAGCAGCCCCTCCAGGCTGTCGACGAACTGGTTGTAGACAACCGGTGCAAACTTGGCCTTGACCCGGGTGCCGGAACCGCGCCGGCGCTCGACCAGACCCATGGCCTCCACCCGCCGCAGCGCCTCCCGGGCCGTGTGGCGGCTGATGCCGAACTGCTGGCACAATTCAGCCTCGGTGGGCAGCAGGTCGCCGATCGCCACTCGATCCCCGCGAATCATTCCAACCAGTTCATCGCAGACTTGCAGATAACGCGGCCGAGCGTCGCTCGTTGTGATCGCGGTCATGAAATGTCAGCCAACCGTTGCACGGCCAATCCCTGAACAAAGGTCACGATAGCATTCGTCGAGGCACCCATGCACCGGGCAATCCTTTACCATCGAGCGCGATGAGCCTTCGATCGCCGCTGCCGAAATGGCCCACGCTGAACCTCGAGCGCCGCCTCGACGGTCGGGTGTGCGGCATCGACGAGGCGGGCTGCGCCCCGCTGGCCGGCCCGGTCGTGGCCGCCGCCGTGGTGCTGCCGTCCGGACCGAAACCCGCCGCGCTGCGCGGCTTGACCGACTCGAAGCTGCTGTCGGCGCAAAAACGCGAGCATTTCTTCGATCTCATTCACGCCATCGCGCAGGTCGGCGTCGGTATTGCGTCGGTTGAAGAGATCGACACGCTCAATATTCACCAGGCCGACTTGCTGGCGATGAGTCGCGCTTTCCAGGCGCTGCCGCAAGCGCCCGATCATGCCCTGGTCGACGGCCGGGCAAGGCCGCCGCTGAACTGCCGTATCGAACCCATCGTCAAGGGCGACCGCCGTTCGCTGTCGATCGCTGCGGCCTCGGTGGTGGCCAAGGTCACCCGCGACCGGCTGATGCGCGAGCTCGCCGACCGGTTTCCCGACTACGGCTGGCACACCAACGTGGGCTACGGCACCGACGTCCACTACCTTGGCCTGCTGCGCAAGGGTCCAACCGAGCATCATCGTCGAAGTTTCGCGCCGCTGAACACGATCTTCTCCCCCATGGCGAGGGCCTGGCACCGTTTCCGCTTCGAGCCGCTCGACGAGCTCGACGCGCCCCACGGGCTGGAGTGCTTCTTCCTGCGCAACGATCTGCACGCGGTCTTCGACGCTCACGGCCGTCACATCGGTCTGGTCAAGAACCTGCGAGGCTGCTGGACCTTTCAGGCCATCGGCTATGGCGATGACGGCAAGCCCACCACGGGAGCGGGCCCGTGCACCCGGTTTCACGGTGCGCGCATCGATGCGCCGCAGCCCGAACCGGTCGCCCGGCTGCTTTCGCAGCGACCCCGCTCCGACTGACTATCGCCGCCACTTTTCCCCTGGCCGCGCGCGTGCGGGCTTGGCCCGGACGAGCGCGCGACATATACTGCGAAGTCGATCACGACTTGAGATCGTATCGCCCTGGAGTGGATACGGTTTTCAGGCCGGACTGACGAGGGAAAAACACCATGCACGGCTTGACCTAGTTGAGGCTTCGCGCCGCACTTTTCGGCAGCTTTCGTCTGTTCGGGCCGGACGGGACTGAAATTGCCATCAGCGGCAAGCGCTCCCGGGCGCTGCTGGCGATGCTTTGCCTCACGCCCGGCACGGCCCACGATCGGGAACTGCTCACCCAGCTGCTGTGGCCCGGCAAGTTCAGGGCCCATGCCCGAGCCAGCCTCCGTCAGACCCTGCTGGGCCTGAAAAAACAGCTGACCCCGATTCATCCGGATTTTCTCGTCGTTCTGCGTGAACGGGTGAGCGTCAACGCCGCGGCGCTGCAGTCAGATCTTTCCGAACTGGAGCGGGCTCTGGGCCAGCAGCCCGATTCCCGCGCCAGCGAACTGATCCTGGCCATCGGCGGCAAACCCTTGCTCGATCACCTCGACCTCGGAGAGGCCTTCGGGCAATGGTTGGCGAGCCAGCGCGCGCAGCTCGACCAGCGCCTGCACACTGCGGTCGAAACAGCCCTGGAGGAATGTCGCCAGCGCGGCGATTCACTGGGCGAGAGTCAGCTGCGCGATGCGTGGCGTCTGAACGGGTCCGCTGCCGCCTTGAGTGGCGCCGACCGCCGCACCCGCATCGCGGTGCTGCCCTTTCAGTCGCCAGCCGGCGAGACGCCGGATCAGACTCCCATCGGGCCGGGGTTGTTCGACGAGCTGATCACCAGCCTCGGACAGCTGCCGCAGCTGCTGGTGGCCGGGCGCACGTCGTCGCTGTCCGGCAGAACCCTGGCGCGCCGGCTACCCAAAATTGCTCAGGCCCTGAACGTCTCCTACCTGCTCGACGGCTCGATCCGCCAGCACGACGACAGTCTGCACGTCCACGTCAGTCTGGTCGACGGGCATTCCGGTTTCCAGCTGTGGTCCCAGAGCCATCAAGGCTCGATCCGCGACGCCGTGGCCCTGCAGGCCGAGGTTGCGCGCTCGGCAACCTGCGAGATCGCCCGCGTGCTGCAGCTTGAAACGCTCGCCCCGCCGCGCCGACAGACCACGCCCAGCCAGGCGGCGATGGAATTCTATATGCAGGGCCGGGCCCTGACCATGCGCGCGATCGGCGACGGCGTCCTGGCCCGAGCCATCGAACTGCTGGAAAAAGCCCTGGCCATCGATCCCGAATTCGCCGCCTGCTGGACCGCGCTGGCCGAAGCCCATGCCCAGACCGCGGTCTACACCCCCTGCCTGGATCGGGTGGCCCAATCGGCCCGCATGGCCGAATGCGCCGGCAAGGCCATCGAGCTCGATCCCGAACAGGGCCACGCGCGCGCCATGCTCGGCATCCATCGCTGGACCGAAAACAATCCGGTCGGCGCGCTCGATCTGGCGCATGAGGCGTATCGCCTGGAACCCGATCATCCCGATGTCACCCTGCGCCTGGGCTCTTTCCTGCTCTATATCGGCCGCACCCGCGAAGCACTGCCCTATATCGAGGCCGCAATCGATCTCGACCCGGTCAACGGCCGCAATTTCGCCATGCTCTCGGTCGCCCGTCTCAACCTGGGCGACATCGAAGGCGCCATCACCGCCGGCCAGCGCATGGTCGATCTCGGCCTGCCGTCGATGTGGCTGGCGGTTGCCACCGCTGCCGCCGGCCAGCACAAACTGGCCGTGGAGCAGTACCGGCAAACGCGCCTGCTGATGAATACCGTGATCTTTCCGCCGGCCGGCACCCGGCCGCTCAGCGGACCGGCGCTGGATGCCTACTGGCGGCTTGCCGCCAACGGGGTCTGCAGCGGACGGGCGGTTCATCGAAAGCTCTACTGCACCATGCTCGACTACCTCCACGCCACCCTGCCCGACCGCAGCGACACGAGCATCGTCGCCCCGGCCATCTGGATGGGCTATAGCGAGATGGTCTTCAAGACCCTCGGCGCCCAGATCACGCCGGCCAACATGTACTGCCTGATGTCGCTGTGGGCCGATATCGAGCCCATCCGCCAGACCCGACTGCATCCCGACTTCCTGCCCTTTGCCGAGCGCATCGGTCTGGTGGCTGCCTGGGACAAGTACGGCTGGCCGGATTTATTGACCACCCCGGCATAGCTCGCCGAGCAAGACGCCGGCCGGGGATGATTTGACGAAAGATTGACGTTGCAGACGTTGTCGCGCTGCTGCTTGCAGCGCAGACTCCAATGGCCGCGCGGAACGAGTGCACATTGCGCGATGCACCATGTGCCTTTTTTCACTGCCATTCTTCCGAGGACAAGCAACGATGGTTCGTCTCAACTCACTTTTCACGTGTCTATCCGTGCCAGCCATCCTGTTGGGCTGCGCAAGCGCACTGGCTGCGCCTCCACCCGCGCCATCCGCAGGATTGCTGTCCGATGAAGCCCTGTCCGACACCATTTCGGGCAACTACTTCAATCCCGCGCGCGACGGCGAGGGCTGCATGCTGACGCGGGAAGCCGACCAGACCACCTTCATCCTCACCTGCTACTTCTACGCCGG
>JAWLFD010000174.1:0-5205 GCA_041685745.1 Wenzhouxiangella sp. | reverse complement strand
GGCGTTCTATCCGGAAACAGCCGAACACCAACAAGCCATGATCGAGTGGCAGCGCCGCGGCCAGACCGGCGAGTCACGCCTGGCGGTCATGGGTCCGGACATGTGGGCGCCCCTGCCGGGGCTGTTCACCGGCTTGATCCTCACCCATGAGGGTGGTCCGATCTACCTGACCGGGCTGGGCAACGCGCTGGTGAAGCTGGAGGCCTCTGAATGACCACTCTGACCGAATATCTGGATTATTCGAACGCACCCGATCAGTTCACCGGTGGTGTGCGTCGGATTCCGATCAAGACGGCCAAGGGCGAGTTCTCGGTCTGGATCAAGCGCGTCGGCAACAACCCGAAGATCCGCCTGTTGCTGCTCCACGGCGGCCCTGGGGCGACGCATGAGCTGTACGAATGCTTCGACGGCTACCTGCCGGCCGAGGGCATCGAGTACATCTACTACGACCAGCTCGATTCCTACTACAGCGATCAGCCGAACGACCCGGATCTGTGGACCATCGAGCATTTCGTCGACGAGGTGGACCAGGTCCGCCAGGCGCTGGGGCTGAACAAGGACAACTTCTTTCTCTACGGCCAGTCCTGGGGCGGCATGCTGGCGATCGAATACGCGCTGGTGCACCAGCAGCACCTCAAGGGCCTGATCATCTCCAACATGGTCTCCGACGTGCAGGGCTACAACCGCTACGCGCGCGAGGTGCTGGGCCCGCAGATGGATCCGGCCGTGTTTGCCGAGATCCAGCGACTCGAAGCCGATGAAGACTACGAGAATCCGCGCTACGAAGAACTACTGATGCAGAACCACTACACCGAGCACGTGCTGCGGATGCCTCTGGACGAGTGGCCCGATTCCATCATGCGCACGTTCAAGCATCTCAACAAGGACCTCTATGTGCATATGCAAGGGCATAGCGAGTTCGGGATGACGCCCAACGCCACTCTGGGCCGCTGGAACCGTTCGGCCGACCTGCCAAAGATCCAGGTCCCGACGCTCACCATCGGTGCCGAGCACGACACCATGGACCCGAAACACATGGAATGGATGGCCGGCCAGATGCAGCAAGGTCGTTACCTGCACTGCCCCAACGGCAGCCATCTGTCGCAATACGACGATCCGCAGCACTTCTTCCCGGGCCTGGTGCAGTTCCTGAGGAATGTCGATGATGGAAAGTTCTGACAAAGCGCTTGCGCTCGTGATTATTCCCTGTTCAAAGTATGCGGAGGGACCAACATGGATCTTGAACTGACCGGCAAGGTCGCGCTGGTGACCGGCGCAAGCCGCGGCATCGGACGGGCCATCGCCGAAGGACTGGCCGCAGAAGGGGCAAGACTGGTGATCGCGGCGCGCGGCGCCGAGGCACTGGAGGAGGCCAAACATGCGCTGGAGGCCAAGGGTGCTGACGTGCTGGCGGTGCCAACGGATGTTGGCGATGACGCCGACGTGGAAGCACTGGTGGCCAGGGCCTGCGAGCGCTTCGGAACGATCGATATCCTGATCAGCAACGCCTCGGCGCTGGCCGTGACTGGGGACCGGGCAAGCTGGGACGCCAGCCTCGACGTCGATGTGATGGGTGCGGTCCGACTGGTCGAGGCGGTGTTGCCGATAAGGCGATACGTTAATGGGCCATCAGCCAGGCTCGGCTGGGCCGGAGGTTATTTCTGACCTGCTTGAAACGTCATGTAGACCAGACTTTGCGCTTAAGCAGTAGTTTGGGTCTCGAGAATTCGTTGGTATCTGGCCTTGGCCGGAATCCTACGACTCTGGATCCGGGGATGACGATCTGGAGACTTTTGAGTTATCCATGCCGGTGCCAATCAGGACCGGTCATCATACTTTCATAGCCTGGGTGGTCGACGAAGATGACTAGAACTGAAGCCCTGCACCACATCGTGGAACTGGCGCGCGAGCACGAACTAAGCCGCAAGGAGGTGCTTGAAGCCCTGCCGTCTGGCAATAGCACGGCCAGCTGGCTGCGTCCCCTGCTTGCGACTCTGGGTGGCCTGTTCGTGCTCGCCGGACTTCTGGCCGGGTTGTATCTGGTCTGGGATGAACTGCTGCCGCTGACGCGCGTGATCATCGTGTTCGGCGCCGGGCTGTGCGCCCTGGCAATGGCAATCGCGGGCTGTCTGCATCCGGCCTATGAACGTGCAGCCTTGCCGTTGTTTCTGCTGGCCGGACTCTTTCAAGCCGCCGGACTGGTCGTCCTGCTGCAGGAATATCCACCGGACTGGCCGGATGCGGTCTCCTGGGTACTCTGGACCGGCGTTCTGGCCATTCAGTTCACGGCCTTGTTCGCCTGGCTCAGGCGAACCGATCTGCTGTTTCTGGTGCTTGTGTTCGCCTCATTGTGCTTCATCGCCGCTGGTGATCAAGTCGATATAGGCAGCGATTGGATCTTCCTGGCCTTGGGGCTGGGCGGGCTGTGCCTGAGCTTCGGCCTGGAACGAACCGCCTTTCGCACTCTGTGCCCGTTGACCTGGGTGGCTTATGGCCTGTGCTTTGGCGGGGGTCTGTTAGTTCTGGTCCAAAGCCGAGCCATCTTTGACCTGCTACTGATCGCTGCGGCGGCCGGGCTGATCCAGGCCAGCGTGGTACTGGAACGCCGCTCCCTGCTGGCCGTTTCGGTACTGATGCTGCTGGTCTACCTGGGCTACTACACCGGCGAGTATTTTGCCGACACCCTGGGGTGGCCAATCTCGCTGATTCTGTTCGGCCTGATTCTGCTCGCCCTGTCAGGCTATGCCATCCGGCTCGGCCGCAGAATGGGTTCCGGATCAAGCTGAGCGCCTTCCACGAAGAAAGGCACCAGAAACATGGCCAGGTACCCTGCAATGGCGGGTAGGATATGCAGGAGCATCCTGTCCATGAATCAGCAGCATAGGTGGAGCGTCCGCTGAGACGATGTACCAGATTACGTGCCCACTCGAGCGGGCTTGACTCAATCGTAGGCTTCGATCGGATTGATCCGTGAGGCCTTGATCTCACCCACAGGCATTGATTTCGATGACGATCTTGCCGTTGGCCATACCGCTGCCGAAATGCTCCAGGGCCTGCGGCACCTCTCCCAGGGGATAAATGCTGTCGATGACGACCTTGAGTTGATCTTGCTCGAACAGATCCGCCAGCTTATCCAGGTACTTGTTGGCCTTGTGAGGCATGATCTGAAGCTTTCTGGCGCCCAGTATCGAGAGGAAGGGCGCGACCAGCACCATCTTGAGAATCAGGCTGCGAGAACCGCCAACCAGCAGGTACCGGCCGTCGTGTTTCAGCGCCCGCCGATAATGCAATAGCGGATGATGCCCGCAAAAATCCAGGATGTAATCATAGGCGCCCCGGTTTTCGGTGAAATCCACCCGAGCGTAATCCATGACCTCGTCGGCGCCGAGCGAGCGCATCGAATCGAACTTGCTAGGCTTGTCGACGGCGGTCACGTAGGCGCCGAGGCTCTTCGCAATCTGAATCGCGAACGTCCCTGATCCGCCGCCGGCGCCGTTCAGCAATACGCTCTGCCCGGGCCTGACATCCATCTTGTCCAGGAAGCTCTGGATGGCCAGCACACCCGCCTGCGGCGTGGCCGCAGCCTCGGCGAATGAAAGGCAGAGTGGCTTAAACTCCAGGCCCTTCTCGGACACACAGACGCACTCGGCGAATCCGCCCCAGCCCTTGTCGGAAACATCGCACCACACCTCATCGCCGACCTGGAAGCGGGAAACGTTCTGGCCAACGGCCGCGACCGTTCCGGCGATGTCGATGCCCAGCGTCTTGACCTTGGGCCTGAACAAGCCAAAGAGCAGGCGGTTGATCGGTGACTTGCCTCGAAGCAGCACCCAGTCCCAGTCGTTGACCGAAGACGCATGAATGCGCACCAACACCTCGTCGTCAGCTGGAACTGGCGGGTTGACATCCTCGTACTCCAGGTCTGCCGTGCTGCCGTACTGGGAAAAGACGATGGACTTCATGGGCTCCTAACATACAGGATTCGCCCAGTTCCCGCTCTCGGGCTTGTTCGCGAGCCGACGCCCTGTCCGATGTTGCTGCGCGGCGTGACGAACAGCCGCTTTCCCGCCACCGGCGCGCGGCTGTTGTCGCGGCACAGGCATTCAAGCTTCTCGCGCTGATAGGCGCAACAAGGTGAACTCAACCGCGCCGGCCAGCGACGGCAGCGGTGATTTCTACTGGTATTCCTATCAGCGGCTGATCGAACCCTGAGGTAGGACAGAAATCGAGTAGCCGCCCTTGTACATGCCGCCGTCGTCCCAGATCATGTCCCACTGCCAGCCCGCCCGCTGGGGAACGTCGTCGCCGAGAGCGCGCTCGTGGCGTTGCTGCCGGTCCTCGCTGAACGGGACGCCCTCGCCGTGCTGCATCGCATCGACCAGCGCCGGACTGAGCACCCCGAAGCGAAGGGAATGGCCGATCCCGTTTCGGCGGCGCTCTCGGTTCGCTTGACGCCATCCGGCGTGACCTCGAAGGCTTAGGCCAGGACCAACGCAATCGGAAACCCGAGCGCGAGCACCCGCAGGATCACCTGCATGACCCAGCCCGGTGCGGCGGTGTTGGCCAGCTCCCGATCGGCGACCTGGGCAATCGCCCATGCGGCCACGGCGTAGGCCGCGCCGACGCGGAAGACCTTTCTGCGTTTGAGTTCAGCGAGCAGACTCATCGCAGCGACCTTGGAAATATATCCATATTGATGATATGGTTTTCCATATGAAAACAACGCTAAATATCGACGATAGCGTCATGCAGCGCTTGCGCGAAGAGGCTGCGCGACGGGGCCGGACGATGTCGGAGCTGGTCGAGGCGGGCTTGAGACGGGTGCTCGACGAGCCCGAGCAGGAGACGGGTGAGGTGCGTGAGCCGCTGCCGCAGTGGCACAGCGGCGGTGCGTTTGTCGACGTGGCCGACCGCGATGCGCTGGATGACCGGATGGACCGGGACTGAGCCGGCGGCGTGCTCGTTGTCGACACCAACGTGTTGCTTTATGCGGTCGATGCCGACAGTGAATTTCATGGGCCGTGCCGGGAAGTGATCGAGAGCGCGCGTGGACAGGCTGCGCCGTGGTTTCTGACCTGGGGCATCTGCTACGAATTCCTGCGTGTAGCAACCCACCCACGTGTTTATCGCAACCCCTGGACCAGCCAGGCGGCCTGGGGCTTCATCCGGACGCTGCTGGCCTGCCCCGGGCTGAGCGTGCTGACT
>JAWLFD010000173.1:0-5226 GCA_041685745.1 Wenzhouxiangella sp. | reverse complement strand
ACGGTGGCGGCGACGTGGTCGAGCAGGCGGCGCTCGCGCGGTACGGGGCGGTATTGCACCTCGACCGGGAAACTCCGTCCGCGCGCCTCGAGCAGCGGCGGGTCGTCGAGGGCGGCCTTGAGCGGCTCCACGGCCAGGGTGGCCGACATGACCACCAGCTTCAGGTCCGGACGCAGCGCCTGCTGGGCCTCGCGCGCCAGGGCCAGGCCCAGATCGGCCTGCAGCGAGCGCTCGTGGAACTCATCGAAGATCACGCAGCCCACGCCGTCCAGCGCCGGATCGCGCTGGAGCATGCGGGTCAGGATGCCTTCGGTGACCACCTCGATGCGGGTGGTCCTGGAGACCCGGGTTTCCAGGCGCGTTCGATAACCGACCGTCTGGCCGACGTCGTCGCCGATTTCGCGGGCCATGAAGCGCGCGGCCGCGCGCGCGGCCAGACGACGCGGCTCGAGCAGCAGGATCTTGCGCCCGGCCAGCCAGCCGGCGCTCAGCAGCGCCGCGGGAACGCGGGTTGTCTTGCCGGCACCCGGTGGCGCCGTGACCAGCACCGTGCAGTGGCCTTCAAGCGCCGACAACAGGTCCGGCAGCAGTTCATCGATCGGCAGGCCGGGGCGGTTTTCCGGCCTTAGTGCTTCCATTGGCTACCAGGTTGATGCGACAGAACCTTCAAGCGTGCTTTGGCCTGTTCAGGAACCGTGGTCGTGATCGGTCGAGTTCGGACTCACGATCTGCACCGGCAGCGGTTTGGTGGCCTCACCCGCGTAGAGCGTGCGATGCGGGAAGGGGATCTCGATGCCGGCTTCGTCAAAGGCCCGCTTGATCTCGGCACTGATGATATTGCGCAGGTCCAAAAAGTTTTCCCGGCGTGCCCAGACCGAGAACTGGATGTTGAGCGAAGATTCGCCGAATCCGGTAAAGATGAAAAGCGGGGCCGGTTCATCGAGGCAGAGAACATTGGCCTCGGCCACTTTCACCAGCACTTCGCGAACCCGGTCCAGGTCTTCCTTGTAGGCCACGCCGAGCATCAGGTCGAAGCGGCGGATCGGGAAGCGGGTGAGGGTGACGACTTCGCTCTTGATCAGGGTCTCGTTGGGAATGCGGACGTACAGGTTGTCCAGGGTCCGAAGTTTCACCGACAGGCTGTCGATGGACAGGACCTCCCCGGTGGTCGATCCCACCTGAATGATGTCGCCGATCTCGAAGCTGCGTTCGCCAATCAGGAACAGCCCGCTGATGAGGTTCGAAGCCGTGGTCTGGGAGGCGAATCCAATCGCCACGGTCAGTACCCCGGCCGCACCCATCAGCACGGCCAGGCTGAAGCCCAGCTCGCGCAGGGCCGATGCGGCGAAAAGTCCCAGGATGCCGTAGAAGCTGACCCGTCGGATCAGTTGCAGTACATGGGGCGTCAGGCGATGGCGCAGGGTGCGCACGCTCAGGCGGCTGGCGAGCATGGCCAGCAACAGCCCGGACGATACGAGGATGACGGCTCGTACCACGGGCAAGGCCGCGCTCCACGGGATTTGATCCAGCCATTCGCTCATGGCTGGTTTCCGAACAGCAGACTGAAGGCGCGTACCAGGCCCGAGCGGCCCGGATCCTGGCGCGGTTTGCTCAGCAGCGACAGCTTGCGGTCGGGCTCGGGTGGCCGCGGGTCGATGCGGACCGCGGCCAGGTCGGACTGGTCTTCCCGGGTCAGCGTCACGCGCTGCGTCCACAGTCCGCCGTCTTCGCCGCCGTAGAGCGAGAGCATCGGAACCGGCAGGCTGAATTTTTCCAGCGGCAGCGGGGTCGTGGCCCGGTTGTGGATCTGTAGCGGCGTGACGGCCCGATGCGGTCGACGGGGCAATTCGTCGAGATGATGGCGGGCCTGGCTGCGGCTGGCGTAGCAGATCTCGCCCTCGCAGGTGGAAGGGCCAAACCAGGTGTCGGACATTCGCGTGACCGGCAGCTCGCTCAGCAGATGCGCCGGCTCGCCGACTTCGATGCGGATCCAGATCGGCGTGGACAGATAGAGAACCACGGATTGCTGGCTGAGCAGGAAGATCGGTTGATGAGGGCGGATCACCACATTGCGATCGGCCAGCATCGGAGTGAGCACCAGAGCTCCGGTGTCGCCGGAAATCACGTAACGCTCGCTGAACATCGATGGTAGATGGCGCCGGCCCCGAATCCGCACCCGGTCAGAGACGGCCTCTTCCGTGATGGTTTCCGAATGAATACGCCATTCGTCGGCCGCATGGCCGATTTGCAGCCCGAGGGTGCCCAGGGTGAGCTCCAGTCCATGGCCCGGGGCCACCCGGCGCGGTGTCCACCACGGTTTCGAGCGGGACTTGGCGACCGAAGCTGGCATTCGGACAGTCTACTCTGCGGGTGCCGCGCGGCGCAGCAGTTCGGCCAGACTTCGGGCCGCCGGGCCGGCGCTGTCGGGGTCGGCAAAGACCAGGTAAAGCGTCGCCCAGCGTTCGGCTCCGTGTGCCAGGGGCAGGGGTTTCAGCGCGCCGCTGTCGAGTTCTGCGCGGATGATGTCTTCGGCATACCAGGCAAAGCCGTAGCCGCGACAGGCCGCGGCAATGGACGTGGCCTTGGCGGTCACGGTCCAGCGCTGCTCGCTGACCCGCGGTGCTTGCGAGCTGGCCGGCTGGGTGCCGCTGTCGCGAACGACCAGGTGGCGATGGCGACGGAGGTCTTCGGCATTGAGCGCGCGGTTGAGGCGGTGCAGCGGATGGTGCGGGGCCGCGGCGGCGATAAAGCGCACCCGCATCAGCGGGTCGCCGATGAAACCGGCAGGGATGCTCGAGGCGACGGCCAGATCGACCCGCCCGGAGGTCAGCAGCTCGGCGGTGCCGCCGAGCACGGATTCGTGCAGCTGAATCCGCAGGCCGGGCCGCTGCCGCGCAAGCCGGTCCAGGCAGTCCAGCATTCGCCAGGTGGGAAAGATGATCTCGGCGGCAACGCGCAGCTCGGTTTCCCAGCCCCTGGCTGCCAGCGCGGCTGCGCGTTCCAGCCGTTCGGCCTCCTCGATCAAGGCGCGCGCGCGGCGCACCAGCATCTGTCCGGCCTTGGTCAAGTGCGCCTTGCGGCCCTGGACTTCGAATGCCTGGAGGTCGAGCAGGTCTTCGATTCGATGGATCGCGTAGCTGAGGGTCGACTGGGACTTGTTCAAAGCGCTCGCGGCCTGGGCATAGCCGCCGTGGTCGTGCACCGCGACCAGCGCTCGCCATTGTTCCAGCGTGATTCTGGGGCTCATTGTTCGATAAATTCGATGAATAGTGCCGATATTTTGCGCTTTTCTTTCGAAATAAGTAAAGCTAACCTGCTCCTTCGAATCAAACTTCTCAGTTCAGGAGCATTCCATGAAAACCCTGCTCGTCATCAAGTCCAGCCTGTTCGGCGGTTCCGGCCAGTCCAGCCAGATGGCCGATGCCTTCACTGCCCGCTGGCGCGAGGCTTTTCCCGATGGCCAGGTGGTTTGCCGCGACCTCGCCGCCGATCCCCTGCCGCATCTGACGGCCGAGGCCTTTGCCGGATTCCAGGCCGAGGCAACCGAGCGCACGCCGGCCCAGCAGGGCTCGGTGGCGATGTCGGAGACCCTGATCGCCGAGCTCAAGCAGGCCGATGCCGTGGTCGTGGCCTTGCCGATGTACAACTTCACCGTGCCTTCGACCTTCAAGGCCTGGATGGATCACGTAGCCAGGGCCGGGGTGACTTTCCGCTATACCGAGACCGGGCCGAAGGGCTTGCTCGAAACCGGGCCGCTGTATGTCTTTTGCGCGCGCGGCGGCCGCTACAGCGGGACCGAAAACGACACCCAGACGCACCTGATCGAGATGTTTTTCGGCATGCTGGGCTTCGCCGAGATTCGTTTCACCTATGCCGAGGGTCTGGCGCTGGGCGAGCAATCGGCCGCCGATTCGCTGCGCGAGGCCCATGAGCAGATCGCGCACCTGCCGCTCAACGTTCGGGGACAAGCCAATGGTTGATCTTGACCGCCGCCTCCAGCGCGTGATCCCGTCCCAGGCCACCTCGGACGGAGCAGGCGTCAAGCTTCGGCGCAGCCTTGGCTCCAGCGCGTTTGCCCGGCTCGATCCGTTCCTGATGCTGGATGAATTCTTCTCCGACGATCCGGACGACTACATCGCCGGTTTTCCGGCCCACCCCCATCGCGGCTTCGAGACCGTGACCTACATGCTCGAAGGGCGCATGCAGCACACCGACCACCTCGGCAACACCGGCGACCTGGGGCCTGGCTCGGTGCAGTGGATGACCGCCGGGCGCGGCGTGATCCATTCCGAAATGCCGCAGCAGTCGCAAGGCCGCATGAGAGGCTTCCAGCTTTGGCTTAACCTGCCGGCTGCAGAGAAAATGCGCCCGGCGGCCTACCGCGATATTGCCGCCGGCGACATTCCGGAACTGGCGTTTTCCGGCGGGCTGGCTCGGGTCATTGCCGGACGGCTTTCGATCGAAGGGGCCGAGCAAGCGGGCGCCGTCAACCCGGCGCCAGGCAGCATGGCCACCGACCCGCTGCTGGTCGACGTACACCTGGATGCGGGTGCGACCGCCAGCGTCCCGATCACCCGTGGTCACAACGCCTTGCTGTACGTCTATGACGGCCAGATGTCGGTGGACGGCCAGGTGATTCCGGGCCGGTCGGCCGGCGTTCTGGATGACGGTGACGGGGTCACGCTGTCGGCTGGCGCACAGGGTGGCCGGGCCCTTCTGATCGCCGGGCGGCCGATCGGGGAGCCCATCGTCCAGTACGGTCCCTTCGTGATGAACACCCGCGCAGAAATCGAGCAGGCCATGGAAGACTATCGTGCGGGGCGGCTGGCCCACTAGCCCTGACGGGGTGATCAGCGGTTTTTGAGCCAGTTCTCGATGGTTTTGCGGGGCAGGGGAAAATAGCCGTTGGTCACCGTCGGAGCGCTGGCTGTGGGATCGGGGTGAAGGTGAACATGGCGTGCGCCGGCGGTGCGGATTTCAAGCACGTCATCGACGTCGTAGAGGTCGTCCTTGTGGATGCTCTGGTGGCCCTGCAGCAGCGTGCGCTTGGCGTGCGCCTTGGCCTGGGCCTTGTCGCGCGCCGCCAGCAGTGCGTAGGCGTGCTGCTCGGCGAACTCGCCGGCGCGATAGCCGCCGATGTTGATGAAGTACAGGCGCTGTTCCCGACTTTTCGGCGCTTGCTCGGCCAGGCTGACCCGATAGCCTTCGACCTGGTCAACGACCGCA
>JAWLFD010000172.1:0-5260 GCA_041685745.1 Wenzhouxiangella sp. | reverse complement strand
CTGTTTTTTGCCGTTCGCCTGGAGTGGTTTCCCATGGGGGGGTTCATCAGCTATGACTTCCGGGACCTGAGCGCGGGCGAACAGGCGCTGGATCTGCTGAACCATTCGGTGCTGCCGCTCATCTGTTATCTCGTGGGCAGCTTCGCCCTGGTGACGCTGCTCCTGAAAAATCATCTGATGGACAATCTCGCGGCGGACTACATACGGACCGCCGTCGCCAAGGGCGTCTCCTTTCGCCAGTCGGTCACGCGCCATGCGGTCCGCAATTCGCTGATCCCGATAGCGACCACCTTTGGCCAGAACATCACGCTCCTTGTGTCGGGCTCGTTCCTGATCGAGACGATTTTCGACATCGACGGCTTCGGCCTGCTTGGCCTCACGGCAATTCTCGACCGTGATTATCCGGTGGTGATGGGCGTTGTACTGCTCGCCAGCCTGCTGCTGCTGATCGGGAATATCCTGTCGGACATCCTGGTTGCCCTGGTCGACCCGCGGATCAGGTTCCAGTAGCCAGTGCTGCGCCTCAATCCCCAGACCCGCAAGAAGCTCCGGCGCTTCCGCAATATCAGGCGCGGCTACTACAGCTTTCTGCTGCTGGCGGGCCTTGGCGTGCTGCTGATCATCGGGGAACTGCTGATCAACAGTCGTGCCCTTATCGTGAGCTACGAAGGCCAGCTCTATTTTCCCACCTACACGACCTTTCATCCCGGTACGGACTTCGGGCTCGACTATGACTACGAAACCAACTACCGGGAACTGAAAGCGCGGTTTGCGCAGTCTGGCGGGGACAACTGGGTGCTGTTGCCGCTGGTCCCGTACAATCCCTATGAGAATCACGCGCCGGGCGGCATTTTCCGGCCGCTGCCGCCCGACGCATCCCAGCAGCATTACCTGGGCACCGACACCACGAGCCGCGATATCCTCGCGCGGTTGTTCTATGGCACTCGCATCGCGCTGGTTTTTGCCCTGGTTTTCACGGCCTGCGTGTACCTTATCGGCATTACCATTGGCTGTGCCATGGGCTATTTCGGCGGCGTGTTCGACCTGATTTTCCAGCGCATCATTGAAATCTGGTCCAACGTGCCTTTTCTGTACATGGTGATCATCATCTTCTCGGTGATTCCATCTACCGTCGCCGTGTCCACCCGCATCGGCATTCTGCTGCTGGTGATGGTGCTGTTTTCCTGGACCGGCATGACCTATTACATGCGCACCGAAACCTACAAGGAAAAATCCCGCGATTACATTGCCTCGGCGCGGGTTATCGGCGCCTCCAATTCACGCATAATTTTTCGTCACATCATGCCCAATGTGCTCTCGACCCTGGTGACGTTCATGCCCTTTACCATTGTTGCGGCGATCTCCGCCATTACCGCGCTGGATTTCCTCGGGTTTGGCCTGCCGGCACCGACGCCGAGCCTGGGCGAGTTGCTGAAGCAGGGCACCGCCAACCTGCGCACCGCGCCGTGGATCGTGATCTCTGCCTTCGGCACACTGGTTGCCCTGCTGACGCTGGTCACCTTTATCGGTGAGGCTATCCGGGAATCATTCGACCCCAAAACCTTTTCCGTTTACCGTTAACGCTTCCGCTATCGAGGTCATTGCCATGAGAGAGACACTGTCCGCGCTACTCTTAGCCGGTTTCCTGCTTTTGCTCGGCGGCTGCGGTGATTCCGGCGGTGACGGCGCCGGGTCAGGCGCGTCGACGGAGGTAGAGGGCGCCGGGGTCACCGCGGAAGTGGAAGCCTTCTACGCAGCGAACCCGGATTTCTTCGGCTTCAGAACGCCGGACGATCTGCCACCGGACCTGCAGTGGACCAGCAATGACCACCTTCCGGAGATCGGCTCGCCGCAGGCGAAAAAAGGCGGTACCCAGTACGCCGCGCTGCAGGATTTCCCGCGCACGCTGCGCACGGTCGGGCCAGATTCCAACGGCAGTTTCCGTCCCTATCTGCTGGACAATGTGGGAATGGGTCTGGCTCATCAGCACCCGGACACGCTGGAGCTCTTCCCGGGCCTGGCGGAGGCCTGGGCGGTGGACTGGGACAACAACACGGTTTACGCAAAGCTGGATCCGGCGGCAACCTGGTCAGATGGCGAGCCGATCACCGCGGATGACTACCTGTTCATGTTCTGGTTCTACCGCTCGCCCTACATCATGGCCCCCTGGTACAACAACTTCTACAGCACGACCTACACCAATATCTCACGTTATGATGACCACACCATCTCCATCACCATGGCGGAGCAAAAGCCCGACATGGATGAGCGGGGGCTCCTGCTGGCACCCATTCCGCAGCACTTTTACCGGGAGATGGCTGACGATTTCACCGAGCGCTACCAGTGGACGTTCGAGCCTACCTCGGGCGCCTACGTTGTCCGCGACCAGGACATCCGCAAGGGTCGCTCCATTGCCCTCACCCGACTGGAAAACTGGTGGGCCCGGGACAAGAAGCATTTCCGCTATCGCTTCAATCCCGACCGCATTCAGTTCAGCGTTGTCCGTGACACGGCGAAAATGTTCGAGGCTTTCAAGCGCGGGGACATCGACCAGTTCGGCCTCAATCTGGCCGAGTACTGGTACGAGAAGCTGCCGGATTCCGATCCCGACGTGCAGGCGGGCTACATTCACAAGAGCACCTTCTACAATCAGCGGCCGCGTCCGCCGTACGGTCTGTGGATCAACACCGCGCAGCCCCTGCTGCAGGATCGGGATATCCGTGTGGGGATTGCCCATGCCACCAACTGGGACATGGTGCTGGAGAAGTTTTTCCGCGGCGACAACGACAGGCTGAACACCGGCAATGACGGTTTCGGGGACTTTTCTCACCCTACGCTGACAGCGCGCGAGTTTGATATCGACAAGGCGCAGGCCGCTTTTGCCCGGGCGGGTTTCACTCGCCGCGCCGCCGATGGCATTTTGATGAACGACGCAGGACAGAAACTGTCCTTCATGCTCTCCACCGGCTATGAAAACCTGCGCGATGTCCTGACGATTCTGCGTCAGGAGGCGGCCAAGGCGGGGCTGGATCTGCGGCTGGAGATCCTCGACAGCACCGTTGGCTGGAAGAAGGTGCAGGAAAAGCAGCACGAGATCTTTTTCACGGCGTTCGGACGTTTCACTGAAGCCTACCCCCGATTCTGGGAGCACTATCACTCGGATAACGCCTGGGATCGTGCGTTCCTCGACGACGGCAGCGTGAATCCTGACCGGCAGCTCAATACCCAGACCAACAACCTGGAGGTGTTTGCCCTGCAGGAGATGGACGAGCTGATCGAGCGTTATCGGGCCTCCACCGACAGGGACGAAATGGTCGCGCTGTCCCATCGCATGATTGAGCTGCACCACGAGCACGCCTCGTTTGTCCCGGGCTTTTACCAGGGTTTCTTCCGCACGGGATACTGGCGCTGGATGCGCTACCCCGAAGGCCTTTCCTACCGGCATGCGGCGAGCGCGGGGGAGCTCTTCGTGCACTGGATTGATACCGACCTGAAGCGGGAAACCCAGGCGGCGCAGCAGGCGGGCGAGACCTTCGAACCCTCGATCACGGTCCATGACCGGTGGGCAGAGTAAGCCGCCGGTGACCTTGCTGGCGGTCGACAATCTGGTTACCGAGTTTGCCACCGACGAGGGCCTGGTGCGTGCCGTCGACGGCGTCAGCTTCAGCGTTGATGCCGGGGCCACGGTCGGCATTGTCGGCGAGTCGGGCTGTGGCAAGAGTGTGACTGCGCTGTCCATCATGCGCCTGCTGCCCCAGCCCATGGGTCGCATTGCCGGCGGTGCGATCCGTTTCCAGAATCGAGATCTCGCGCAGCTGTCCATTCCCGATATGGAGAAAGTGCGCGGTCGGCAGATCGGTATGGTTTTTCAGGAACCGATGACCGCACTCAACCCGGTCCACACCATCGGCCGTCAGCTCACCGAGGGCATGCTGCTGCATGGGGCCTGCAGGCCCGAAAACGCCCTTCGCGAGGCGGCGGAAATGCTGGACCGGGTCGGGATTCCCTCGCCGGACGTGCGCCTCGGTGAGTATCCCCACCAGTTGTCCGGGGGTATGCGCCAGCGGGTTGTCATCGCCATGGCGCTTGCCTGTCGCCCGGCGCTGTTGATTGCGGACGAGCCGACCACGGCGCTGGACGTCACCATCCAGGCGCAGATTCTCGAGCTGATCAAGGATCTGCAGGCAGAGATGGGCATGGCCGTGGTCATGATCACCCACGATCTGGGCGTGATTGCGGAGACCTGCAGCCAGGTTGTCGTGATGTACGCAGGCAAGGTAGCGGAGAGCGGTTCCGTGTTCGATATCTTCGATCGTCCGGCCCATCCCTACAGTCGCGGTCTGCTGCACGCCATTCCGCGCCTGGACAGCGAACCGAAATCCCGTCTCGGTGTTATCGAGGGCATGGTGCCGGGCCTGCATGACCTGCCCGCGGGCTGTCGGTTCGGCAATCGCTGTCCCCATGTCATCAATGCGTGTCGGGCGCTGCCACCGGCGTCGGAACAGATCGCCGCCGGACACCGGGTCAGCTGCAGCCGCTGGCGGGATCTGTGAGCGCAGCACTGCTCGAGGTGGATAATCTTTCCATGCACTTTCCGGTGCGGGAGGGGCTGCTGCTGCGCGCCAGGACCTACAACCGGGCCGTCGATGGTGTGTCGTTCAGTATCGGTCCCGGTGAGACCCTGGGTCTGGTTGGCGAATCCGGCTGCGGCAAATCCACGCTGGGACGCTGTATTACGCGGCTGTACCGGCCCACCGGCGGCAGTATCCGCTTCAACGGCCAGGACATCACGCATCTGCCGGATCGCACGCTGCGGCCGCTGCGTCGGGATATCCAGATGATTTTCCAGGATCCCATGGAGTCGCTGAATTCGCGGCATACGGTGGGCGATATCCTCGAAGAGCCGTTTATCGTCCAGAAGCTCGGTGGCCGCTCATGGCGGCAAAAGCGGGTGGCGGAGCTGCTGAACACCGTGGGTCTGCCGGCGCGTTCGGCGAGTCGTTATCCCTTTGAGTTTTCCGGCGGCCAGCGCCAGCGTATCGGTATCGCGCGAGCCATTGCGCTGAATCCGAAGCTGGTGATCTGCGATGAGCCGGTATCGGCTCTGGACGTGTCCATCCAGAGCCAGATTCTCAACCTGCTGGTGGATCTGCAGCGGGAGTTCAAGCTGTCCTACCTGTTCATCGCGCATGATCTGGCAGTGGTGAAGCACGTGTCCGATCGCGTGGCCATCATGTACCTCGGCAAGATTGTCGAGACC
>JAWLFD010000171.1:0-5271 GCA_041685745.1 Wenzhouxiangella sp. | reverse complement strand
CGACACCCTGGCCCGGGTGCCGCCGCTGGTGCCGGATCCGGGTCAGCGCGGCGAAGCGTGGGTGGCCAGCCTGCCGGGCGTGCGCGCCGGCGGCAGCGGTGAAGTCGCGTTTGCCACCGAGGCCGGCAGCTTCCAGCGCGCAGGGGTGGCCAGCGTGGTCTGCGGGCCCGGATCGATCGACCAGGCCCACCAGCCCAACGAGTTCATCGAGATCGCCGAGCTGGAGCGCTGCGAGCGCATGCTGGAAGGCATTCTCGAGCGCCTGGCGCAGCCGGTTTCATGACGCTGGATTTATACCAGATCGACGCTTTCGCCGAGCGCGTGTTCGAGGGTAACCCTGCCGCGGTGGTCCCGCTGGACGCCTGGCTCGACGATTCCGTGCTCCAGGCCATCGCAGCGGAGAACAACCTCTCGGAGACCGCGTTTTTCGCGCCCGAAGGCGATGGCTTCCGGCTGCGCTGGTTCACGCCCAGGGCCGAGGTCGACCTGTGCGGGCACGCCACCCTGGCCACCGCGCACGTGCTGTACGCGCATCGCGGCCATGCCCGTGACAGCCTGCACTTTTTGACCCGCAGCGGCCCGCTCGGGGTGCGCCGCGAGGCGGCGGGCTACTGCATGGATTTCCCGGTGGCTGGTTCCACGCCCGCTGCCGTACCGGGCGACCTGATCGACGGCTTCGGCGGCCGCAAGCCGGCCGCGGTGCTGGTCGGGCCCGACCATCTGGCGGTGTTCGAAGACGAAAGCGAGGTGGCCGAACTCCGTCCGGACTTCGCCGCCCTGGCGCGACTGGACGGGCGCGGTGTCATTGCCACGGCGCCGGGCACGGACTGCGACTTCGTCAGCCGCTGCTTCTTCCCCAGGCTGGGTGTCGACGAAGACCCGGTCACCGGTTCCGCCCACTGCCAGATGGTCCCCTACTGGGCCGCACGGCTGGGCCGGACCGACCTGAGCGCCCGCCAGATCTCACCTCGTGGCGGCCAACTCGAGTGCCGGCTGCGCGGCGATCGGGTCGAACTGCTCGGCCAGGCGGTGACCTGCCTGGTCGGCGAGTTTTACCTGTAGCGCCTTCTTTCAAAGCCAAGAGCTCAAGCATGAACAACAACAGCCAGGACCGACCCCAGATTCGCCCGCTGTGGCCGACCCTGTTCCTGAGCCACCGGCTGCCCGGCCACGAGCGCGCCAACCCGGTCCTGATGGAGCTGATCACCGGCATGGACTCGGCCAATCCCGAGCTGACCACCGACTACCTTGAAGGCAATCTGTTTGCCGCCCGGCACCCCATGCTGGAGTGGCTGGAGGCCTGTATCCGGCGCTGCGTGGCCGACTACGCCGGGGCTACCGGGATCGACTACGAGCTGGATTTTCACGTCCAGGGCTGGGCCAACGTGAACCGCTTCGGCGATTACCACAACCTGCACAACCACCCGTATTCCTGGCTGTCGGGCACCTACTACGTGCAGGTGCCGGCCGCACGCCGCGAGATGCCGGGGCGCTCCGACCTCGACCCCGGCGCGATCAGCTTTTTCGACCCCAGAGCCCAGGCCAACATGAACGCCATCCGCGGCGACGCCCAGGTCAACCCCGAACACCGCGTACAGCCGCGCGCCGGAGACATCCTGCTGTGGCCGGCCTTCGTTCATCACCTGGTCCATCCCAACCTGTCCGACGAGCTGCGCGTGTCGATCTCGTTCAATATCGTGCTGCGCTGGCGCGACACCTACATGCCATGAACCAGGGGACTGAATCGGCTGTTGCGGCGATGGTCGGTTCGCGTTGGTATCGCCTGAGCGTGGTCGGCGTACTGGTCGGCACCCTGTTCTTCGCCTTTTCGCTCACCCCGTCGCTGCTGCCCAGGCCGTTCGCGGTCCAGGGACTGCTGGCCGGCCTGTCGTTTGCGGCCGGTTATGGGCTGGGGGTCGCGGTGATGTGGGTCTGGCGCTACCTGGAACTGCCGTTGGCCAACCGCCGCTGGTCCCGGCGGATCCAGATCGGCGCAGGTGCGCTGTGCCTGGCGGTGGCGGTCAGCTTCCTGTGGCAGGCCACGACCTGGCAGAACGACCTGCGCGAGCTGATGGGGATGGAGGATTCGCATGCCGGTCAGCGTGTGCTCATGGCGCTGATTGCGGTTGCGGTGTTTGCCTTCATCCTGTTGATGGCGCGGCTGTTCCACTGGCTCTTTCGGCTGCTCGCGCGCAGGCTGAACCGCCACGTGCCGCCGCGCGTTTCGCACATCATCAGCGCGCTGCTGGCGGTGTTCGTGTTCTGGTCGGTGATCGACGGCGTGCTGGTCAGCTCGGTGCTGCGGATGGCTGATCGTTCGTTCCAGCAGCTCGATGCATTGATCGACGACGATCTGCCGCGTCCGGATGCCCCTGAGCAGGTCGGCAGCGCGCCGTCGCTGCTCGACTGGGAGGAGCTCGGCCGTCAGGGGCGCAATTTCGTCAGTACCGGGCCGACCGGCGAAGCACTCGGCGACTTCTTCGATGCGTCGATGCCGCGACCGTTGCGGGTTTACGTGGGCCTGAACTCGGCCGAATCGCCCGAAGAACGCGCCCGGCTGGCCCTGGCCGAACTCAAGCGCGTCGGCGGCTTCGAGCGCGCGACCCTGCTGCTGGTCACGCCCACCGGGACCGGCTGGGTCGACCCGGCCGCGCAGGATACGGTGGAGTACCTGCATCGCGGCGATATCGCCTCGGTGGCGGTCCAGTACTCCTATCTCAACAGCCCGCTGGCGCTGCTGACCGAAGCCGCCTACGGTGCCGAGACCGCCAGAGCCGTGTTCAACGAGATCTACGGCCACTGGCGCAGCCTGCCGGCCGACGATCGACCGCGCCTGTTTCTGTGGGGCTTGAGTCTGGGCTCGCTGAACTCGGATCGCTCGTTCGATCTGTTCGACATCGTCGACAAACCGTTCAGCGGTGCCTTGTGGAGCGGCCCGCCGTTTCGCCATCGCACCTGGCAGCGAACCACCGGCCAGCGCGATCCCGACTCGCCGGCGTGGTTGCCGACCTTCCGTTCCGGCTCGGTGGTTCGTTTCATGAACCAGTATTCCGGCCCGCAGCGGCATGCCGCGGACTGGGGCGATTTCCGCATGGTGTTCGTGCAGCACGGCAGCGATCCGATCGTGTTTTTCAGCCCCGGCTCGGCCTGGCGCGAGCCGGCCTGGATGCGCCCGCCGCGAGCCCCCGATGTCTCGCCGCACCTGCGCTGGTTCCCGGTTGTCACCATGCTGCAGCTGGCCGCCGACATGATCGTCGGCACCGCGCCGCCCGGATTCGGCCACGAGTACGCCGCCGACGACTACATCGATGCCTGGCTGGCCGTGACCGAACCACCGGGCTGGTCAGAGGAGCAGATCGAGCGACTCAAGCGCCTGTTCGACCCGGGAGACTGACATGCCGACCCATCCGCGCTTCGCGCCCGCCGTACAAACCCTGCGCAGCTCGGTCTATGCCGGCGGGCACGCCACTGCTCCGGCCCGGCCGCCGGTGCCGCTGCACATCGGCGATACCTGGATGGAGCCGCCGGCCGGCTGCCGGATGGAGGATTTCCGCGTGGCCGACCATCCCGGCATGCATCGCTACACGGCGGTGGCGGGCCTGCCCGCCTTGCGGGCCCGGATCGCCGAGCTGCAGTCGGCCCGAACCGGCCTCGGCACGACGCCCGAGCAGGTCCTGATCACGGCCGGCGCCACGGCCGGCCTGGCCGCAGCGGTGGGTGCCCTCGTCGCGCCCGGCGAACAAGTGTTGCTGGCCGCGCCGCACTGGCCGCTGATCGCGGGCGCCGTGCGGGCGTTCAATGCCGAGCCGATTTCGGTTCCCTTGATGACCGAAGTCGACAGCGCCGAGGAGGCCGTGGCCTGCTTCGAACGTCTGCGCAGCAAGCGCACCGCGGCGGTGTACTGGAACACGCCGCACAACCCGACCGGGCGGGTGATGCCGCGCGAATGGCTGGCCGCCCTGAGCGACTGGGCGAAAAGCCATGATTTATGGATTCTTTCCGACGAGGTCTACGAGGACTACGTTTATGCCGGTGAGCACGTGCCGACCCGGCCCCTGGCACCCGAGCACACCATTGCCGCCCACTCGTTTTCCAAGGCTTACGGGATGACCGGCAACCGCTGCGGCTACCTGGTCGGGCCGAACCGGGTCATCGAGGCGGTCGAGCGCATCACCACCAACCTGCATTACTCGGCCTGCACCGCCTCGCAGCTGGCCGCGCTCAGGGCCCTGGACGGGCCGGGGCAGGGTTGGGCGGCGCGGGCGTGCAGCCTCTATCGCGATCTCGGGCGCGAAGCCTCCGAAGCATTGGGTCTGCCAGCGCCCGAGGGCAGCACCTTCCTGTTCCCCGAGGTGTCCTCGGCCCTGGACGAGCGCGGTCTGCCCGGATTGCTCACCGACCTGGCCGAGCAGGGCGTGCTGGTTGCGCCAGGCCCGACCTTCGGTCCTTATCCTCACCATGTGCGCCTGTGTTTCACGGCCGCGGAGCCGCGGCAGGTTCGGCGAGGCGTCGGGATGCTGGCCGAGCGGCTGGGGGTTTAAAACAAGCAACGGATTGCATGACCGCCGCCACTACGGATTGGCGATGATCAAGTTAGGAGAGTTTTTCCGCTGTATCAAGTCAACCATTGTTTCAACGGCTGACTGATCATGAAAAAGCTCCTGACCCTGATATCCCTGGCATCGTTGCTGGCGTTGAGTTCAAGCCCTGCCCTTGCCCTGAATTTTATCGTCAACAATACCGCTGATGTGCCCGACGCCAATCCCGGCGACGGGATATGCAATCCACTGAATGCCCTGCCAGGGACCTGTACCCTGCGCGCGGCCGTCATGGAAGCCAACGCCAATCCGGGAGAGCATCAGATTCTTGTAGCGACCGGCACGTATACGCTTTCCAACACCGGGGCTGGAGAGGATGCCGCGGTGACCGGCGATCTCGACATCCTGCGGACCATTCGAATCTTCAACGGCACTGACAACCGGCCGGTGATCAACGGGGCGTATGCCGACCGGGTGTTCGATATTCATCCGACCGGCCGGCTGGTGCTGGACAATATCGATGTCGCCGCCGGATCTGCCAACATGCCCGGAACGACGAATGGTGGCGCGTTCAATGTTCGCGCCAACATCAACGACGAAGGCTCGCTTGTCCTGTCTCGCTCGAATGTGTCTGCAAACATCGCCAACATCGGCGGTGCCATCTATTCCGACGGCTCAGTACTCGTAACAGAGAGCGAGTTTTTCTTCAACGCGATCACCGATGAGCACGTCG
>JAWLFD010000170.1:0-5278 GCA_041685745.1 Wenzhouxiangella sp. | reverse complement strand
ACCGAGGCGGCCGAAGTGTTTCCGTGCCGGTCGACGGTCACGATCACCTGGTCCATCGACATCTGCAGCTTTTTTGCCGTGGCCTTGATGATGCGCAGATTGGCCTGGTGGGGAATCAGCCAGTCAAGATCGCTCTTGTCGAGCTTGTTGGCCTCGAGCGTTTCGTCGACGATCCGCCCCAGGGTGTTGACCGCGACCTTGAAGACCTCGTTGCCGCTCATGTGGACGCTGATGCCGCCGCGCGGCTGCGGCAGAAATCCTCGCGAGACGCCGACATCGACCTTGAGCAGATCGCGGTAGGCCCCGTTGGCGTGAATATGAGTGGAAAGAATCCCGGGCTCTGAATCTGCCTGGAGCACGGCTGCGCCCGCCCCGTCGCCGAACAGCACGCAGGTCGAGCGGTCGCTCCAGTCCAGCATGCGGGTCAGGGTTTCGGCGCCCACCACCAGGATGCGCCTGGCGGTACCGGCTCGAATGTACTGGTCGGCGACCGACAGCCCGTAGAGAAAGCCGGAGCAGGCCGCGTTCAGATCGAAGGCCCCGCACTCACCCATGCCCAGGCGGTACTGCAGCAGGCAGGCGGTAGACGGAAAGACCACGTCCGGGGTGGTCGTGCCGACCAGCAAAAGATCGATGTCGGTCGGCTGCAGGCCGGCTGCATCGAGCGCGGCCCGCGCCGCCTCCTCGGCCAGGTCACAGGTCGTCTGGCCATCGGCCGCGATGCGGCGCTCGGAGATCCCGGTACGATCGCGAATCCACTGGTCGGTGGTGTCGACGAAGGCTTCGAGGTCCTTGTTGGTCAGGACCTTCTCCGGCAGGTAGCTGCCGGTTCCAATGATACGAGCGTACATTCGCGGACTCCCTCTGGCGGGCGCTAATCGACGGCCCGGAACTGGCTTTCCATCGCCCGGCTCAGGCCAGCACGGGCTTCCCGAGAGGCCAGCCCGATGGCATGAGCCACGCCCGCTGCACTGGCGCCGCCATGGCTCTTGATGACCACGCCTCGAACGCCCAGCAGGGGGGCCCCATTATGCCGCGCCGGATCAAGGCTGTCACGGAGACGACGCAGACGGGGGCGGGCCAGCCAGCCGCAAAGGCTGCCGTCAAGCTGAAGACGAATCTGCTCGAACATGAGACGAACCGCCCCTTCCGCGCTCTTGAGCAGGATGTTGCCGGAAAAACCGTCGCAGACCACCAGGTCGACCCGGCCGGCAAAGACCTGATCGGCCTCGACGAAACCGCCGTAGTCCAGATCGGCGTCGGCGTCGATCAGGCGCCCGGCTTCCCGGACCATGTCGGGGCCCTTGCCCGGTTCCGTGCCGACATTGAGCAGGCCGATGGTCGGTTCGCGCCCGTTGAGCAAGCGTACGGCGATCCGCCCCAGCCGGGCGAACTCATGCAGGCGCCGGGCGTCGACATGCAGATTGGCACCGAGATCCAGCGTCCAGCAGCAGCCGCGCAGCGTCGGCAGCGCGCCCATCAGCGCCGGCCGATCGACCCCCGGCCAGGTGCCCAGCAGATGCCGCGCCAGAACCATCAGTGCGCCGGTGCTGCCGCCGCTGACGACCGCATCGGCTTCACCGTCAACGATCCTGCGCACAGCCTCACCCATGCTGCTGTCGCGTCCGCGCCGCAACGCCTCGGCCGGACCGGCGTCCGGCGCCAGGCCGTTTTCGGCATCGTGCAGCGTCAGCCGGTCGCGCAAACCGCCCGGCCACTGCGACTGGATCGGCGCCATCTCGGCCACCGGACCACAACCCAGGATGGAAAGCTCGGGATCGGCTTCCAGGGCAAGACGGGCAGCGGCCAGATTGAGCGCAACCCGGCCGTCGCCGCCGAGGGCATCGAGGGCAATGGTGAGATTCCTGGTGCCGTTCATGACCCGGTCGGGCCCGGGGCGACTCAGGATTCTTCTTCGTCCTCGATTTCGGGCGCGACGTCGACCACCTGGCGCCCGCGGTAGAACCCTTCGGCCGAAACGTGATGCCGCCGGTGGGTTTCGCCGGTACTGACCTCTTCGGAAAGAGTCGGCGACTTCAGGCCATCGTGCGAGCGGCGCATTCCGCGGCGGGATGGGGATTTACGGTTTTTTTGAACGGCCATGCTCTTTCAGTCTCCTGTACAGTCAGTTCCTAATCGCGTTTGCGCGACAAATCAGCCAGCACCGCGAACGGCCGGTGGCTGTCGGCATCCTCCGGCCGCGTTGCCGGCTGGGTTCCGATCGGCGCCGAGTCCGGCGCCCTGGGCACCAGCGGCAATGCCAGCAGCACTTCTTCGGCCACCAGATCGGCGATGCCCAGGCGCGGCTCGGCGATCACCAGCGGCTCGTAATCTTCCGGCAGCCCATCGGCCGCCGCCTCCGACTCGACCACCGCCACCACCGACTCGCTGTCGATCGGCTGCCGAAACGGGCGCAGGCTGCGCTGGCAGACCATCGGCACATCACCGCTGACGTGAACCCGAACCCGGACCTGGCGCTGGTCATCCAGACCGAAAGCCAGTTCGAAGGCGATCTCGGATTCCCCGGGATCATCGATCAGGCCCTGCACCGGGCCCAGTTCCGCCAGCCGAATCGTGCCGGAAAATTCACGCCTCGCCTGGGCGGCCTTGAACGGGTTGAGCCAGTCCGGGTAGTCTCGCGACATAAGCCGGCCATTGTACCATCGCATTCGTCTGGTCCACAATATCGATTGACTTGTCCGTCCAGCACAATCAATGAGTTCCCCCCCTCGACTGATACTTGCCTCTACCTCCCCGTACCGACGCGGCCTGCTCGAGCGTCTGCACCTGACGTTTTCGACCCTGGCGCCGGACGTCGACGAATCCGCACTCGAAGGAGAAACGCCGGCGGCCCTGGCCGTCCGCCTTGCCCGCCTGAAGGCCGAAAGCGGCGCCCGTTCGAGGCCGGGTGCCGTGGTCATCGGTTCCGACCAGGTCGCCGAATGCGACGGTCGCGCGCTGGGCAAGCCCGGCTCGAGCGAGCGCGCCGAGCGGCAATTGGCCCGACTGCAGGGCCGGACCGTGCACTTCCACACCGCCGTCAGCATCACCGACGGGCGTAGCCTGGAGACCGAGAGCGTCGCTACCACGGTCCGCATGCGCGTCCTCGATGCCGGCCAGATCCGGCGCTACGTCCGCCTGGACCAACCCCTGGATTGCGCCGGCGCCTTCAAGAGCGAGGCCCTGGGAATCAGCCTGATCGAGTCTCTGGAAAGCGACGACCCAACGGCACTGATCGGGCTGCCGCTGATCGCCACGGTCCGACTGCTGGGCCGGTTCGGAATCGCGCTTCCCTAGCCCTCGCCCGACGCGCGGACGAAGCGGTCGGCGGCAGCGAAAATGCTACACTCAGGGCCATACGCAGCTGAATGGGAAGCATCCGAGCATGTCCGCGAAAGCCCACGACAACCGGTCCTGCAAGCACTGGCGGATCGAGCACGATCTCGACGGGATCGCCTGGCTGGCGATCGACCATGGCGAGGAAAAGGTCAACACGCTCGGCACCGAGGTGCTTGCCGAACTGGACACCCTGATCGGTGAGCTTGAGAAGACGCCGCCGACCGGATTGGTCCTGACCTCAGGCAAGCGCGGCAGTTTCATCGTCGGGGCCGACGTTCGCGAATTCGACGCCACCACGGACGTCGGCGTGCTCGAAGACAACGTGCGCAAGGTCCACAATCTGTTCGGCCGCATCGAGAAGCTCGAATTCCCGACCGTGGTCGCGTTCGAGGGCTACTGCCTCGGCGGCGGCCTGGAGCTGGCGCTTTGCTTCGACTGGCGAATCGCGCTGGACGCCGAGCACACCCGGGTCGGTTTCCCCGAGGTCAATCTGGGCATTTACCCCGGTTTCGGCGGCTCGGGCCGATCGATTGCCGCCATGGGCGGGCTCAAGGCCATGCAGATCATGCTTACCGGCCGGCTGCTGCGGGCCCGCGCCGCACGCGGGATGGGGCTGATCGACCAGGTTGTCGATATCCATGGTTCGCTGCGCTGGGCGGCCCGCAACGCGGTGTTGCGGCGCAAGCGGCACAAGCGTCCCGGCCTGGTCGATCGACTGACCACGCTGGCCCCGGCGCGCAAGCTGCTGGCCGCGCAAATGCGCAAGCAGACCGCCGCCAAGGCCAGGCAGGAACACTATCCGGCGCCCTACGAGCTGATCGATGCTTTCGAAGCGGCCGGCAACGACCAGGCCGAGATGATCCGGCTGGAAGCGGAGAAAGTGCCGCGCCTGCTGGCCGGCGAGACCTCGCGCAACCTGCGCCGGGTATTCCGGCTGATGGAGCGATTGAAGGCCCAGGGCCGGCGCTCGGACTTCCGGGCCCGTCGCGTCCACGTCATCGGCGCCGGCGTCATGGGCGGCGATATTGCGGCCTGGTGCGCTTCGCGCGGCCTGGAAGTCACCCTGCAGGATCGCGAAATGAAGTACATCGAGCCGGCCTTGAAGCGCGCCGAGCGCCTGTTCCGGCGCAAGCTCAAAAAACCCGAAGCCGTGGCCGCCGCCCGCCAGCGTCTGGTCGCCGATGTCGACGGTCAGGGCGTGCCGCGCGCCGACGTGATCATCGAAGCGATTTTCGAAAACCGCGAGGCCAAGCGCGAGTTGTTTGGCGCCCTCAAGGGTCGCCTCGCCGATCACGCCATCGTCGCAACCAACACATCGGCCATTCCGCTGGCCGAACTGGCCGACGTGCTCGACGACCCCAGTCGACTGATCGGCCTGCATTTCTTCAACCCGGTCGCGAAGATGCCGCTGGTCGAGGTGGTGCACGATCCGAAAAGCGCGCCGGAACGGGTTGACGACGGCTGCAGTTTCGCCACCCAGATCGGCAAGTACGCGCTGCCGGCCACCTCCACCCCGGGTTTCCTGGTCAATCGCGTCCTCGCGCCCTACATGCGAAACGCCATGAAAATGCACCGCGAGGGCATCCCGCGCGAGGCGCTGGATCGGGCGGCCGAGCAGTTCGGCATGCCGATGGGACCGGTCGAACTGGCCGACACCGTGGGGCTGGACGTCGGCCTCGGCGTGATCGACACGCTGATGGGCGAAGAAGCCGCCGAAGACCGCAAGGTGCTCGAGGAAATGGTCAACGACGGCAAGCTGGGCAAGAAGTCGGGCGAAGGCTTTTACGTCTGGAAAAAGGACAAGCCCCAGCGCGACCCGAAGGCCCACGAGGGCTATGATCTCGACCACCTCGCCGAGCAGCTCATGCGCCCCTACTTCGAGGAGTGCCGCGCCTGCCTGGACGACGCGGTGGTCGAAGATGCCGACCTGCTCGATGCC
>JAWLFD010000169.1:0-5298 GCA_041685745.1 Wenzhouxiangella sp. | reverse complement strand
CGCATCACCCAGCTGCTGGTCAGCACCGATGACCTGATCGGCGTCTCTCCCGGCGTCATGCTCGAACTGCAGGAAGCCTTCGCCGAGTTCCGCAAAAGCGGCAAGCCGGTCATCGCCTACGGCGGCTTCATGGGGCAGGGCCAGTACTTCCTGGCCTCGCTGGCCGACGAGGTCTGGCTGGATTCCGACGGCGTCGTGCTGCTGAGCGGCTACGGACTCTATCGCCAGTATTTCGCCGAGGGGCTGGAGCGCCTGGCGGTGGACGTCAACCTGATCCGGGTCGGCGAGTACAAGTCCGCCATGGAGCCGTTCATCCGCAGCGACATGTCCGAGGAAGCGCGCGAGGCCAGCACCTTCCTGCTCGGCGATCTGTGGCAGCGTTACGTTGAAATGACCGCCCGCAACCGGGGCCTGCCGGTGGCCGTGATGGCCGAGCTGACCGAACAGCTGCCGCGCCAGCTCGAGCAGGCCGACGGCGACGGCGCCCGGGCCGCGCTGGATGCCGGGCTGGTCGACCGGCTGGTCAGTCGCCCCGAGCTGCGCGCGGAAATGGCGCAGCGCGGCGCGCCGGACGACAACGGCAGCTATCGCAACATCGGCTTTATGTCCTACCTGGCGGCACCTGAGCCTCAGATGCGTGCCCCGGAGGGTCGGGTCGGCGTGATCGTGGCCCAGGGAGCCATCACCGAGGGGGTTCAGCCGCCGGGCACGATCGGCGCCGATTCGACCTCGCGCCTGATCCGCCAGGCCCAGCACGACGACGACATCAAGGCCGTGGTGCTGCGGGTGGATTCCGGCGGCGGCAGCGCGTTCGCTTCCGAGATCATCCGGCGCGAACTGATGGCGCTGCGCGAGGCCGGCAAGCCGGTGGTGGTCAGTTTCGGCAACGTGGCGGCCTCGGGCGGCTACTGGATCGCCATGGGTGCCGACGAAATCTGGGCCTATCCTTCGACCATCACCGGGTCGATCGGGATCTTCGGTTTCTTCCCGACCTTCCAGGACACCCTGGCCAAGATCGGGGTCTATACCGATGGCGTCGGGACCACGCCGCTGTCCGACGCGCTGCGCGCTGATCGGGAAATGAGCGATGCGATGGAGCGCCTGCTGCAGAGTTTCATCGAGCACGGCTATCGGGAGTTCATCGGCCTGGTGGCCGAACATCGGCGCATGAGCCCAGAAGAAGTCGATGCCGTGGCCCAGGGTCGGGTCTGGAGCGGCGCCCAGGCGCAGGAGCGCGGCCTGGTGGACCAGCTGGGCACGCTCGACGATGCCATCGGCTCGGCGGCAAGAATGGCGAGCCTGGGCGAAGACTATCGCTTCACCTACGTCGAGCCGAAGCTGGAGCCGTGGCAGCAGTTTCTGACCCAGATGGGCGCGCGCGCGATTCTCGCGGCCGGATTCGAAGCCAGCCATCCGCTGCTTGATCTGCTGCCGGCCGATTTCCGCTCCGGCCTGCTGGCCGATCTGACCCAGGTCTTCAACAGCACCCAAGGCGGTCGTCCCGGGGTCATGGCGCACTGTCTGTGCGAGGCGCCGCGCTAGCGCGAAATCCGGGCCTGGTTCAGCGTTGTTGACGGTCGGACGCCGGCGGCAGGAGCCCGCGAATCCGGGCCAGGCCCTCGAGCTGATCGATTTCACGCTCGAGCACCTGCAGCCTTAGCTTTCGGCGGCGGTCGTCCTCTGTGTCCGGTTTCTCAAGTGCGGCTTTCAGCTCGGCCTGCTCCACTCGCAGCAGGCGCAGGTTGCGCCCCAGCTCGAAATCGATCCGGTAGGCTCGACCCTCGCAGGGCGGCGTTTCCGCCTGCCCGGCCAGTGCAAGATCGAAGCCGGTCCGTGGCTGGCAGTCGCTTGCGCAAGCGGCGGAGAAGGGCAGTAACAGGGCGATGGCGATGGATCGGCGAATCATGACGAAGGGCTCGGTACACTACGGGCTGTTTTTCTGCTGCCCGAGCATAGCCGATTCATGGACCCGGTTACCCATGGCGTTGTTGGGGCGCTTTGCGCATTGCCTGCGGCCAGGCGCCGGCAGGTGCGCAGCGCCGCCCTGGCCGGGGCCGCCGGCGGCATGGTGGCCGATCTTGACGCGCTGATTCGCTCCTCATCCGACACCCTGCTCTACATCGAGTATCACCGCCAGTTCACGCATTCCTTCGCCTTTGCGCCGGTGGGCAGCCTGCTGGCAGCGCTGGCCCTGTGGCCGCTGCTGAAAAGGCGGGCCTGGTTCGCCCGGGTCTATCTCTGGTGCCTGCTCGGCTACCTGATTCACCCGGTGCTCGACGCGGCCACCTCCTACGGCACCCAGCTGTGGTGGCCGATCAGCGATCAGCGCGTGGCCTGGAACTGGATCAGCGTGATCGATCCGCTCTATTCGCTGCCTCTGCTGGTGCTGCTGGCCGCGGCGATCTGGCGGCGCAGCCAGGCCGTTGCCGCCATCGCGCTGGCCTGGATGGTGCTCTATCCGGCTTTCGGGGCCTGGCAGAACCAGCGCGCCGAGGCGCTTCTGGCCGAATGGGCTAACGAGGCCGGCGTGACGGTCGAGCGCCTTGTGGCCAAGCCGGCATTTGCCAACCTGCTGGTCTGGCGCGGTCTGATCGATGACGGGCGTGATCTGCACCTGGTCGCGATCCGCACGCTGCCCGGGTCCGAGCCGGTGTTTTATCCCGGCGGCGCGGTGGCGCGCTTTGATCGCGACAACATCGACCCGCATACGCGTCGCGACCGCGATCTGGCCCGCTTCGATCATTTCTCGTCGCGCTGGCTGTTTCACTACCCGGCCCTGGACGCCGAGCCTCGCATTTTCATCGGCGACTTTCGCTACGCGCTGGACCCGGCCAGCCAGCGCCCCCTGTGGGGCGTGCTGGTGAATCCGAATGACCCCCAAAGCCCGGCCGAGTACACTACCTCGCGCCGGATGAACGACGCCGATCGCCGGCGCTTCTTCCAGCGGCTGCGCGGAGAACCGGCCGCGGCCATCGACTAAAAAACTTAAAAGCGGAGCGCACTCGTCATGCTCGTCACCGTCACCGACTTTCTCTGGTCCTATGTTCTGGTCATCGTGCTGATCACCATGGGGCTGGTCTTTACCGTGGGTTCGCGCTTTGTCCAGCTGCGCTATTTCGGCGAGATGTTCCGGGTGCTGGGTCAGGCTTTTCATCATCACCCCGGGCAGGTGTCTTCTTTTCAGGCGTTGACCCTGAGCGTGGCCGGCCGGGTCGGTGCCGGCAATATCGCCGGCGTGGCCGTGGCCATCACGCTGGGTGGGCCGGGGGCAATCTTCTGGATGTGGGTGGTCGGTCTGATCGGCATGGCGACGAGCTTTTTCGAATGCTCGCTGGCCCAGGCCTACAAGACCCGGGACGAAAAGACCGGCACCTTCCGCGGCGGGCCGATGTACTACATCGAGCGCGGCGTCGGCAGCCGCGCCCTCGGGCTGGTGTTCACCCTGCTGCTGCTGGTGACGTTCGGGCTGGCCTTCGTCGCCCTGCAGTCGTTTACCGCCTCGTCCTCGCTGGAAGAAGCCTTCGGCATTCCGACCCAGGTCACCGGCATCGTTCTGACGGCCGTGGTGGCGGTGACGATCTTCGGCGGGGTGCAGCGCATCTCGCGGGTCACCGAGGTGGTGGTCCCGGTCATGGCGGTGCTCTACATCGCCGTGGCGCTGGTGGTGATCCTGGTCAACATCGGCCAGGTGCCGGCAGTGTTCGGCCTGATCGTCAAGAGCGCGTTCGGGCTCGAGCCGGCCATCGGCGGCGGCATCGGCGCGGCCATCATGCACGGCGTGCGTCGTGGCCTGTTCTCCAACGAGGCCGGGCTGGGCAGCGCGCCCAACGTCGCGGCGGTGGCCTACGTGCCGCATCCGGTCAACCAGGGCATCGTGCAGTCGTTCAGCGTGTTCATCGACACGGCCGTCATCTGTACCGCGACCGCCTTCATCATCCTGATGGCCGGCATGCACACGGTCGGCGACATCGACAACGGCGTGGTCCTGACCCAGCTGGCCCTGGCCGAGCACGTCGGCGCGTGGGGCCAGCCCTTCGTCAGCTTCGTGCTGATGCTGTTTGCCTTCAGCTCGATTCTCTACAACTTCTATCTCGGCGAGAACGCCACCCACTGGATCGATCCGGGCAACCGCTTTTTGTTCGTGATCTTCCGGGTGCTGATGCTGGTGCTGATCCTGTGGGGGTCGATGCAGGACCTGGCCACGATCTTCAGCTTCGCCGACCTGACCATGGCCCTGCTGGCGGTGGTCAATCTGCTGGCGCTGGGCCTGATGGTGAAGGTCTGCTTCCGCCTGATGCGCGACTACGACGAGCAGTCGCGCGCCGGCAAGACGCCGGTGTTCGACCCGGACCGCTTCGCCGACCTGGCGATCGATCGCGACGCCTGGACCGACGCGCCCGGGTCACGACCGGTAAAGAAGAGCTGAACTGCCGGACGCGCCTTCAGGCGGCCGAGCGATGACGCTTGAGGTAGACCAGGATCTGTGAGATGGCGGCCGGGGTCATGCCGGGGATGCGGCTGGCCTGGTCGATGGAGGCCGGGCGAATCCGGTCGAGTTTTTCGGTCAGTTCCGCCGACAGCCCCTTGACCGCCTCGAAGCGGAAGTCCTCGGGGATGGCCTGGCCGGCGGCGCGGCGCTGGCGGTCGATCTCGGCCTGCTGGCGACCCAGGTAGCCGGCGTAGCGAATCTGGATGGCGACCTGTTCGGCGACGTCCTCGGCCTCGACCCCGGGGCCGATGCCGTCGATGCCCATCAGCGCGCGGTAGCCCACCTCCGGGCGGCGCAGCAGTTCCTCGGCGGTCACGTCCTTGCTGATCGGAATGCCCAGCGACTGCGATGCTTGCGCGGCCGGCGCCGAGCTGGCGCCGATGCGCAGGCCGCGCAGGCGCTCGAGTTCAAGCTCGATCGCCTCGCGCCGGCGGCAGAAGGCCGCCCAGCGCGCCTCGTCGACCAGGCCCAGTTCGCGACCGATCTCGGTCAGGCGCAGGTCGGCGTTGTCTTCGCGCAAATGCAGCCGGAACTCGGCCCGGCTGGTGAACATGCGATAGGGCTCCGGTGCGCCCTGGGTGATCAGGTCGTCGACCAGCACGCCGAGATAGGCCTGGTCGCGCCCCGGCGTCCATGGTGCTGATTCGGCGGCCTGGCGGGCGGCATTGAGGCCGGCCAGCAGGCCTTGCGCGGCGGCTTCTTCGTAGCCTGTCGTGCCGTTGATCTGGCCGGCGAAATACAGCCCCCGCAGATCGCGGGTTTCCAGGCTGGGCCTGAGATCGCGCGGGTCGAAAAAGTCGTACTCGATG